>NZ_JADPKU010000120.1:0-51623 GCF_023074095.1 Bradyrhizobium sp. 137 | reverse complement strand
AACCACAGACCCCATCAGGCCTTGGCAGGACAAACTCCCAAGGCCTTCGCCGCTACCAAGACCACCGCGATCCAATCAGCGAATTATTGAACATCGACAGCCAATGACGCGCGTTGAGACCGATCGGCGAAACTACGCCGACCGTCGCACCGCGTTGTCGACCAAGGTCTTGCCGAGCGACCAGATCGCGCCGGGGACCTTGTGGCTGCCGGCGATGACGTCGTCGAAGGCGCGCTCGATCCAGGTGCAGTCTTCCTCGGTGATGGTGAGCGGCGGCAGCAGCTTGATGGTGTGGCTGCCGTGGCCGGCGACCTGGGTCAGAATCTTGTGATCCTTGAACAGCGGCACCGTGATGAGCTGGCAGAACAGGCCCTTGTTGGCGGTCTCCAGTACGTTCCAGGAAGCGCGAAGGCGCAGCGACTTCGGCGGGCCGAACTCGACGCCGATGATCAGCCCCTTGCCGCGGACTTCTTTCATCAGCTCGTAGCCGGGCACCATGCGCGTCAGCGCGAGGCGCAGTTCGGCGCCGCGCTTGGCGGCGGACTCGATCAGCTTGTCGGACTCCATGACGTCGAGCGTGGCGATGCCCGCAGCCATGGCGAGGTCGTTCTTGGAGAAGGTGGAGCCGTGCACCACCGCACGATCCATCTGGTTGAAGATCTTGTCGAAGATGCTCTTGCGCGTCAGCACCGCGCCGACCGGCACGTGGCCGCCCGACAGCGACTTCGACAGCAGCACCATGTCGGGCTCGACGTTCCAGTGCTCGACCGCAAGGAAGCGGCCGGTGCGGCCCATGCCGGTCTGGATCTCGTCGGCGACGAACAACGTGCCGTATTTCTTGCAGAGCGCGGCCGCGCCGGGCAGGAACTCGTCGGTGGGCATGTTGACGCCCTTGCCCTGGATCGGCTCGACGACGAAGGCTGCGACCTCGCGCGAGGCCAGGGCCTTTTCGAGCGCGGCCAGATCGTTGAACGGGATCGGGGTGCAGCCCGGCAGCAGCGGCTCGAATCCGGTGCGGAAGTTCGAATCACCCGTGAGCGACAGCGCGCCATAGGTCAGGCCGTGATAGCCGTGGGCGCAATAGACGATGCCGGGCCGGCCGGTCGCGCCGCGCGCGAACTTGATCGCTGCTTCGACGCATTCTGCGCCGGAATTGGCGAAGAACGCCTTGTCGAGATAAGGGACGTACTTCAAAAGCCGCTCGGCAAGCACGCCGGCGAGCACCGAGACATCGAACTGGACGAGATTGGGCAGGTCCGCGTCGAGCACGCTCTTGAGCGCCTCACGCATGACGGGATGATTGCGCCCGATCGCAAACACGCCGAACCCTGACAAGAGGTCAAGATAGCGCGCGCCATCGCGATCATAGAGGTACTGCCCCTGCCCTTTCTGGAACCCGACATCGTATCCGATGGTCTTCAGAACCCGAACGAACTGCTCGTTCAGATACCGATTATGCAGGGCGCTACGCTGGGCCTGACGGTCCGCGAAGAGCTCAGACATGTCTGGATTTGGACTGTGCATCCGCTACATACTTCGGTTGAGGGCCGTCTC
This sequence comes from Bradyrhizobium sp. 137, assembly GCF_023074095.1. Classification (NCBI taxonomy): domain Bacteria; kingdom Pseudomonadati; phylum Pseudomonadota; class Alphaproteobacteria; order Hyphomicrobiales; family Nitrobacteraceae; genus Bradyrhizobium; species Bradyrhizobium sp. 137. The sequence continues at coordinate 50,069 of NZ_JADPKU010000120.1, read as the reverse complement.
GTCAACTGAAAACGGACCGCTGTCGAAAACGCTCTGTGCGGCCTTTTGCCCTTTTTCGGACCATCTTCGCAAGCACAGCTTTAAGCGATGTTGCACTGCCAAGGAACTATCATGCGTTTAGCCCTTTACACCGGAATAATACTGGCTGCCGGTTACACCTGTCCGACCCCCGCGCTCGCCGCAGACCCGACCGGCGACTGGCGGGTCGCCGACGGCGTCGCCAACATCCGTGTCGCCCAATGCAACGGCAGCATGTGGGGTGCCGTGTCCTGGGAAAAGCAGCCTGGCGGCCGCGACGAGAACAACCCGGATGTGTCGAAAAAGAACAGGCCGACGCTGGGCATGGCGACCCTGATCGACATGAAGAAGAAGCCCGGCGTCGATCAGTGGGAGGGACAGGTCTACAACGCGAAGGACGGCCAGCTCTACAGTGCAACCATCACGCCGGCCGGTACCGACCAGCTCGAAATCAAGGGCTGCGTGATGGGCTTCCTCTGCGGGGGCGAGACCTGGACCCGGGTTGGTCCGCCGATCCCCTTGAGCCCCGCCAACGCCATGGCCAGGGGCGCGCCGAAGTCCAGCGGCGCGGCACCGAAGGCCCAGGGAACGACGGGCGCCACAGCACCTGCCCCCGCTGCCCCGAAGGCCGTCGGCGCAGCCAAGGCCGGTCAGAAGGGCGCCGCCGACCCGATCGGCGACATCTGCCTACTCCCTGAGATTGCGGGGTTTGCCCATTAGGGCCGGCTGGAACAGCAGCACGGCGGCAAGCGTCGTCACCAGGGAGAGTGCGAGCAGCTTGCCCATGCTGGACGTGCCGGGATGGCTGGACAGCCACAGGCTGCCGAACGCGGTCGCCGTTGTCAGCGCGCTGAAGAAGATCGCGCGTGTCAGGCTGGTCTGGAGCAGGTTCGTCCTGCCCGAGCGCCACGCCACGACGTAATAGATCTTGAAGGCGACGCCGACGCCGAGCAGCAGCGGGAATGCGACGATGTTGGCGAAGTTGAGCGGCAGGCCGATCAACACGCAGATCTCGAGTGTCACCGCGCCGGCAACCAGGAGCGGCACCAGCGTCATCAGCACGTCGACGAACCGGCGTAACGTGACCCACAAGAGCAAGCCGATCACCAGCAGCGCATAGATGCCGGCATGGATGAACGCCTTCACCACGGTGTCGCCGGATTTCAGGATCGAGACCGGCCCGCCGATCGCGGTCGGCTCGGCCGCGAGCACTGCGGCGGCAAATTTGCGCAGGGTGTCGTTGTCATTGGGGTCGCCCTTGGGCAATGCCTCGACGCGGATGATGCCGTCCTTGCTCTTCCAGGCGCTGACGAGATCCGGCGGCAGTGATTTCAGGGTGACCGGCTCGGCCTGCATCGCGTTCCTGAGCTGGTCGAACACGATCTTCATCGGCGTGACGAACACGTCCTGCGCCTTGTTGCGCGTGGCCTCATCGGAATTGGCGAGCTTCTCGAGCGCGTCCGCCAGCCGGCGCGAGGCGGCCGCACCCGGGCCCTTCGCATCCCCCGCGGTCCGGCGCAGATTGTCAGCCGAGGATTTCAGCGATTCGACGTTCTCCTGATCGGAGGGAGCCGCATCGATCTGGTCGGGATTGAGCGCGGGATTCAGCACCTTGGCGCCCTGCGCGAGCAGCTTCAGCTTCGGCGGCTGATCCTGCGGCACGAAGCTGTCGAGTGACATCACCCGCAGCACCTCAGGCACCTTCTCCAGCTTGGCTTCGACCTGCCTTGCCTGCTCCTCCGACGTCGCCATCACGTTGATGGCATTGGCGCCGGTGTTGGGATCCTTGCGCAAGTCGAGGAAGGTCGCGATGGATTCGGCGTGCGGGTTGCGCAGATTCATCGGATTGAAGTCGAATTTCATGAAGTAGAGCAGCGGCAGGCCGCCGAGCGCCAGCAGCAGCGTGCCGCCGACGATCAGGACGCGGTGCTTTTCGAGGAAGTGATCGAGCGGCGCCAGGAAGGCGTAACCGACCGGCTCCGGTTCGCCGGGCGGGTTCAACAGCTTCAACAGCGCCGGCAGCACGGTGATCGAAGAGATGAACGCCACCAGCATACCGACGCCGGCGATCTGGCCGAGCTCGGAGATGCCCTTGTAGTCGGTCGGCATGAAGCAGAGGAAGCCCGCGGCCGTTGCCATCGCCGCGAGCGACAGCGGCACCGCCGAGCGCTTGGCGGCCAGCACCAGCGCGCCCGAGAGATTGTCGTGCTTGTAGCGCTCGGATCGGTAACGGACGCTGTACTGGATGCCGAAATCGACGCCGAGACCGACGAACAGCACCGCAAACGCGATCGATAGCAGATTGAGAGAGCCGACCATCATCAGGCCGGCCGCGGTCGTGATCGCGAGGCCCACGAAGAGGTTGACGAACACCGCGAAGATGATCTTCGCCGAATGCAGCGCCAGCCACAGGATGAGCAGCACGACGAGGACCGTGCCGATGCCGTTGACGACGGCGCCTTCCTGGACGGTCGCGTATTCCTCGTTGGCGATCGGGACCGGGCCGGTCAGCCGCACCCGCGCCTGGTATTTGGTGGGGAAATCCAGATCCGCTGCGGCCTTGCGGATTGCATCGGTGGCGCCCTTGCCCGGCTCCAGCGCGTTGTAGTCGAGGATCGGCTTGAACTCGATGAAGGCGCGCTTGTCCGAATCCTTCAGCGGCTCGTCGCTGACGAGCTCGCGCCAGGAGAAGCTGGCATTGCCCTTGTTGAGCACGGTCTCGACCGTCTGCGCGATCAGGTTGAAGGGCCGTTCCGTGCTGTCGAGCTTGACCTGGCCGCGCTTGACGCCGGCAAGTCCGGTCTCGAGCGCGCCGGTCAGGCCGCGGATCGAGGGGTCGCCCGCCATGATCTCGATCAGGGGCGCTGCGGATTCGAACTGACCGGTAATCTTGCCGACCTCCTCGGTCGGCAGGAACAACAGGCCGTTCTTCTCGAAGAACTCGCCGCTGCCGAGCTGCTGCATCGACTGGAAGTTGGTCTTGTCGTCTTTCAGCTTGGCAAAGAGCGCGTCCGCCGCGGCGCTCGCCATTTCGGGCGTCTTGGCCTCGACGACCGCCGTGATAGTCGCGTCGCGGTCGAAGGCGCGGTCGAACTGCTGGTCGCGCTGGCGCCAGTCGAGATTCTGGGCAATCAGCGAATTGATGTCGGTGTTGATGGCGAAGTGGCGCGCAGCGTAATAGCCCGCTCCCACCGACAGCAGGAGCCCGAGAACGACGACGAGGGAGGCAAACCGGGTGCAGGCCCTGACAATGGCAACGACTACGCTTTGCAGCACTTCTTTTCTTTCTGCGGTTAACAGCTTGCCGGAAACGCCCGCTGTTTATCGGAGTTCCCGGGCGAAACCTATTGCTGTTTTGAGTGGCTCTCGCCGGGCGAAGGTTCGAGGTAAACGGCGGAGGAGCGTGGCAAAAATGATGCGGGGCGGTCGGTATAACCGGGGAGTTGAGGCGGGAAAGTGACGAAAGAGTGAGCACCGTGCCGCATCTCGCTCACCGTGAATCACTCTACTATAATACCATAGAATGGGATTTTGTCGGGAACCCTAGGTTCATTCAGCCTTCCCTTGCTGCCGATTTTTTGACACAAAGTATTGCGCCTCCATGCGCCGGAGCCCCAAACGGGGAGTGGCGGCTACCGCGTGCGCAAGACCGATGGTGCGGTTATTGCAGCTCGTTGGTCACTATCGGGTGCTGTCGGGAACTTTGAAGTGGATTGGTGCAACTTGCGTGATGGACGTCCAATGGAAGTTTATCTGGCGCAGCCGCGCGGCTTCTGCGCGGGCGTGGTGCGTGCGATCGAGATCGTGGAGCGGGCCTTGGAAAAGTACGGCCCGCCCGTCTACGTGCGCCATGAGATCGTGCACAACAAATACGTGGTCGAGAGCCTGAAGAACAAGGGGGCGATCTTCGTCGAGGAATTGTCCGAGGTGCCGCCGAAAGCGGTGACCGTCTTCAGCGCCCATGGCGTCGCCCGCAGCGTCGAGGAAGAGGCCGCCGCGCGGGACCTTCCGGTGCTGAACGCCACCTGCCCCCTGGTCACGAAAGTTCACAATCAGGGGAAGCGCTACATCACCAAGGGACGCACGCTGATCCTGATCGGCCATGCCGGCCACCCCGAGGTCGAGGGCACGATGGGCCAGGTTCCCGCTCCCGTGCTGCTGGTTCAAAGCGTTGAAGAGGTTAAGGCGCTGACGCTGCCGGCGGATACGCCAGTGGCCTACATCACCCAGACCACCCTGTCGGTCGACGACACCAAGGACATCATCGCGGCCCTTCAGGCCCGCTTTACAGATATTCAAGGTCCGGATATCCGGGATATCTGCTATGCGACACAGAACCGCCAAACTGCGGTAAGGGATTTGAGCAAGCTGGTCGACGTGATCTTGGTGGTTGGCGCTGCCAACAGTTCGAACTCGAACCGGCTCCGCGAAATCGGCACTGAAGCCGGCGTCGCGAGTTATTTGATTTCCGACGGCAGCGAGCTCAATCCGGAGTGGTTGAAGGATGCCAGGACTGTTGGCGTCACGGCCGGCGCATCGGCGCCCGAGGTACTCGTGGATGACGTGATCGAAGCGATGCGGCGGATCGGACCCGTGAAGGTCTCGGTGTTGCCGGGTCGCGAGGAAAACATCGAATTCAGGCTTCCGGCCCAACTGGCTGCGAGCTGACCCACCCGAATTCAAAGCCCAGAAAGAAACTTGTAATGGCCATCCCGTTCTTCAAGGAAATGCGTATCGGCGGCTATTTGCTCAAGCAGAAACTGCTTGGCCGCAAACGCTATCCGCTTGTGCTCATGCTGGAGCCGCTATTTCGCTGCAACCTCGCCTGCGTCGGCTGCGGCAAGATCGATTATCCCGACGCGATCCTCAACCGCCGCATGACGGCCCAGGAGTGCTGGGACGCCGCCGACGAATGCGGCGCGCCAATGGTCGCGATTCCCGGCGGCGAGCCGCTGATCCACAAGGAGATCGGCGAGATCGTGCGCGGCCTCGTCGCGCGCAAGAAGTTCGTCTCGCTCTGCACCAACGCGCTGCTGCTTGAGAAGAAGCTGGATCTGTTCGAGCCCTCCCCGTATTTGTTCTTCTCCGTGCATCTCGACGGCCTGCGCGATCACCACGACAAGGCGGTGTCGCAGAAGGGCGTGTTCGACCGCGCCGTCTCCGCAATCAAGGCGGCCAAGGCGCGCGGCTTCACCGTCAACGTCAACGCCACCATCTTCGACGGCCATCCGGCCGAGGAGATCGCGAAATTCCTCGACTTCACCGTCGAGCTCGGCGTCGGCGTCTCGATGTCCCCGGGCTACGCCTATGAGCGCGCGCCGGACCAGGAGCACTTCCTCAACCGCACCAAGACCAAGAAGCTGTTCCGCGACGTCTTCGCCATGGGCAAGGGCAAGAAGTGGAATTTCATGCATTCCGGCCTGTTCCTGGACTTCCTCGCCGGCAACCAGGAATACGAGTGCACGCCGTGGGGCATGCCCGCGCGCAACATCTTCGGCTGGCAGAAGCCCTGCTACCTGCTCGGCGAAGGCTATGCGAAGACCTTCAAGGAGCTGATGGAGACCACCGATTGGGACAGCTACGGCACCGGCAAATACGAGAAGTGCGCCGACTGTATGGCCCATTGCGGCTACGAGCCGACCGCGGCGACCGCAGCCCTCAACAATCCGCTGAAGGCGATGTGGGTGTCGCTGCGCGGCATCAGGACCACTGGCCCGATGGCGCCGGAGATCGACATGTCCAAGCAGCGCCCGGCTCAGTACATCTTCTCCGAGCAGGTCCAGAAGAAGCTCTCGGAGATTCGCCGCGACGAAGCTCTCGCAGCGCAGGAGAAGGCGACGAAGGCTTCGACGGCGGCTTGAGGCAGGCCAAGCAGTTAAGAGAAGGGCCCGGTCGCCAATGCGACCGGGCCTTTCTTTTCGTCAGCTCGAAGAAGCCGCTCAGGCCGCCTCTGAGACCAGGGTCTCGCTGCCGGCGACCTCGGTGCCGATCAGAAAGTCGCGGCAGCCGCGCAAGGATCGCAGCGCGCGGTTGAAGTCGAGGCCGGTCGAGACCAGCGCATGCAGCGTCGCCGGATTGCGCACGATGCCGCGCAGCACGGCCGGAAGGTCGATCTGGCCGTTCGGCTTAATGGCGGCGCGGGCGAGCGCCGGCAGCGCGCGATGGGCGGGGTCGCTGATGACGCGGACCGCGGCAAAGGGCAGCCCGGCCTCGGCGGCGTAGGCAGCCGCGATGTGGCTCTCCATGTCGACGGCCGCTGCTCCCGTCTCGGAATGCAGCGCCGCCTTGCAGGACCGCCCGGTGACCACTTCCTCGGCACCGGCGAGGCTACCGCGCACGACACGGCGGCGTCCCGAGGTCAGGCGATCGATGAGGTCGTCGCCGAGCGACAGGCCGGCGGCCCAGCGGGTGTCGCCGGACAGCACTTCGGTCGCCAGCACGACGTCACCGGAGCGCAAGGTCGGGTCGAGCCCGCCAGCCACACCAAACGAGATCACACCGCGAATCGTTTCGGGATCCACCACCGTCAGCAGGGCCCGCAACTGGGTCGGGCTGCTGGATGAACAGATGACCGCCATTCCGGGCCCGGCTGCAATGCGGGCCTCCTGAACCAAACCGGTCACGATCAGTATCGGCCGCGGGTCGATCGTATTACCCGCGGTAAGATAGTCCCCCGTCCCCAAAGTCACATTCCGACCCCTACCACCCTGCTGTTGGTGTTCCGCAAGTTCCGGTACCGCGCCAGTGCCCACAGCGGGAAGAACTTTGGGTAACCATGATATCGTAGATAGAACACGCGGGGGAAGCCTGTGGCGGTGTACCGCTGCTCGTCCCACAGTCCTTTTTTGTTTTGTGTTGCAATCAGGTACTCCACCCCGCGGGCGACGGCTGGGTGATCAACCTCGCCTGCCGCCATGAGGGCAAGCAAGGCCCATGCCGTTTGCGAGGCGGTCGAGGGCGCAGCCTCCCAGCCCTTGTAGTCCAGGCGATAGCTGACGGCATCCTCGCCCCAGCCGCCGTCCTCGTTCTGGATCGAGGCCAGCCAGGCCACGGCTTTGCGAATCGTGGGGTCCTTGTGGTCGACGCCGGCCATGTTGAGGGCACAGAGCACGGACCAGGTTCCGTAGATGAAGTTCATGCCCCAGCGGCCGTACCAGGACCCTTCCGGATGCTGGGTTTTCCGCAAGTAAGCGACCCCGTCGGCCACCTGCTTGCTGGTCTTCGCGGTCTCGCCGAGCTGGGCCAGCATCGAGATGCAGCGCGCGGTGACGTCCTCGGTTGGCGGGTCGAGCAGCGCGCCGTGGTCGGAGAACGGGATATTGTTCAGGTAATATTCGAGATTGTTGACGTCGAAGGCAGCCCAGCCGCCGTCGTCGCTTTGCATGCCCTCGATCCACTCCCGGCCGCGGGCGATCGCGGCGTCATAGCCGGTCGCGCCGTGCTCCCGGCGCATCCGGTCCATCGACATCACCACGACGGCGGTGTCGTCGAGATCGGGATAATGGGCATTGTTGTACTGGAAGGCCCAGCCGCCCGGACGCACGTTGGGCCGCTTCACCGCCCAATCGCCCTTCACTTCGAGCTCCTGCTTCGGGATCAACCAATCGAGGCCACGCTTGGCGGCCGGCACGGCTGGCGCGTTGCCAGCTTCCAGCAGCGCATGGGCCGTCAACGTCGTGTCCCACACCGGCGAGACGCAGGGCTGGCAATAGGCTTCGTCGTCTTTGATAACGAGCAGCTTGTCGATGCCCCGCCGCGTCGTCGCGCGTGGCGGATAATTCTCGTCCTTTCCGAGCGCGTCATACATCATGACGATATTAGCCATGGGCGGATAGATCGCGCCCATGCCATCCTCGCCGTTGAGCCGCTCCTCTGTGAAGGCGAGCGCCGCATCAATCGCGCGCTTGCGCAGGCTCTTGGGAAACATCGGCTCGATCACGCGCAGGATCGCATCGAGCGAGCGGAAGAGCAGGAACCAGGCCATGCTCTGGTGCGGCGCCTTCGCGGTCATGCCGATCGAACGCGGATCCTGCAGGAACAGCTCGTCGATGCCGACGCCCTTCGGATTCTTCGCACGCGGCTTCAGCGCGGCGATCACCATCAGCGGCACCATCGTTGTGCGCGCCCAATAGGAGATCTTGTTGAGGTGGAACGGCGACCAGAACGGCAGCAGCACGATCTCGATCGGCAGCACCGGCACCGCGCGCCAGGTCACGACGCCGAATGTCGCGAGCAGGAAGCGCGTGAAGACGTTGCTGTGAATCGCTCCGCCGCGGGCATGAATGGCCTCGCGCGCACGCACCATGTGCGGGGCATCGATGGAATCGCCGATCATCTTCAGCGCGAAATAGGCTTTCACGCTGGCGCTCATGTCGAACTCACCGTCATGCACCAGCGGCCAGCCGCCATGGGCACCCTGGACGCGACGCAGATAGTTGCCGATCTTGGCTTCGAGCAAAGTGTCGACGGGCTCGGCGAGATAATGGCGCAGCAGGATATACTCGGCCGGAATCGTGCAGTCGGCCTCGAGCTCGAACACCCAATGGCCGTCCGCTTGCTGGAAGCCGAGGACGCCTTGCGTCGCCGATGCAATGCTCGATTCCAAGATGCTTGGATCCAAGGCTTCGCGGCTGGTCGCGTTCACGGAATCCATGTCGCTCGATTGCTCCGATTGTCGATTGAAATTGACCGGGACATTTGCCCGTCAGGGCCGCTGTGCGGCGAGAATCAGATCGGCGGCGCGATCGCCCGACCGGACCGATCCCTCGATGGTTGCCGGCAATCCCGTAGCAGTCCAATCCCCAGCAAGGAACAGGTTTTTCAGCGCAGTGACCGGCGCCGGACGCAGGGCATTCTGCGCTGGCGTCGCGGCAAACGTGGCGCGGCGCTCACGCACGATCTGCCACGGAGGCAACTCACCGGACACGCCGCCGGCCTTGCAGACGTCGTTCCAGATCGCCTGCGCGAGTTCCTCGCGCGGCATGTCGACCAGGCGGTCGCCATTGCTGATGGTGACGGAAAGTCGGTTCGGGAACGCGAACAGCCACTCCACAACGCCGCCGATCACGCCGAGGATCGGCGCAGAGCCCGGCGGCGGTTCGAAGCGGAAATGCGCGTTCACGATGGCGCGGAATTCGGTGGGCGTCTTCAGGCCGGGCAGCAGGCTGGCGGCGGCGCGGGGTGGCACCGCCATTACGATGACGTCCCCCTCACTGAGCTCGATCACGTCCTCGCCGCCGAAATTCAGCGCGGCGACCTTGCCGTCATTGGTGTAAAACGAACGCAGCTCATGGCCGAGCTGAACCGTGTGGCCGCGCTCAGCCAAGAATTTCACAGCAGGCTCGATCAGGACGGCGCTGAGGCCGTCGCGCGCGATCAGGGGACGGCAGGCCTGCCCCCCCGCGAGCAGCGTCTCGCGCACGATCGCGCCGGCGAGCCCGGCCGAGCCCTCGGGCGGATCGACATTGAGCGCCGCCAGCAGCAACGGCTGCACCAGACGCTGATAGAGGATGCCCTCGCAAGGAATGGACTTGCCGACCAGTGTCTCCTCCGACGCCCAGATCAGCGGCGCCAGCTTGAGATAATCGCTCAGCCCGGTATCGGGCACCCGGCGGCTCTCGTCGAGGACCCAGGTCGGCAGCCGGCCATCGCCGAGATCGATCTGCCAGCGTTGCCCGGTCTTGATGTCGACGAAGGGAAACTGCGCGCGCTCGGGGCCGACAAGGCCGGCCTCGGTGCCGATCGCGCGCGCATAGGCACGCGCATGGCTGTTGCCCGACAGCAGCAGATGATTGCCATTATCGATGGTGAGATTGGTGGCGCCGTCGAAATAGGACCGGCAGCGGCCGCCGGCCTGGTGCGTTGCCTCGTGCACGGCGACCTTGAAGCCGGCATTGGCGAGCCGCACGGCGGCGGAGAGGCCGGAAATCCCGGCGCCGATGATATGAACTGTCTTTTGCATCAGATGAAAGCGTAACGGAGCAGGATCAGGATGCGTGTGATCTTCGACACACGCACCGGCGCGCGCGGCGCGTCGAAGCCGCGCGCCATCAGGAGGTCCAGAATGGAATGATAGTATTTCGACATGATCCGCGGCGCGCGCACCGCGCGGCGCTTGTTGCGGTTCATGATCTCGTCCGACTTCTCGAAATGCGATTTCGCGCGCTGCGCCAGCGGCAGACAGACTTTCGGCAGCGCGCGCTCGGCGATGACGCGGTTGGGATCGGTGGCGGTGATGCCGGCATGCAGCAGCGCCTCGCGCGGCAGATAGAGCCGGCCGAGGCCAGCGTCCTCATCGATGTCGCGCAGGATGTTGGTGAGCTGAAGCGCGCGGCCGAGATGATGGGCAAGCAGGATACCGTCTTCTTCAGGCAGGCCGAACACCCGCACCGACAGGCGCCCCACGGCGCTGGCGACACGATCGCAGTAGAGATCGAGGGTCGCCATATCGGGCGCGCGGATGTCCTGCGGCACGTCCATCTCCATGCCGTCGACGATGGCAAGGAAGTCCTCGCGCTTCAGCCCGAAGGTCTTCACCGAGGCGACGTAGTCCTTCAGGCGCGGCGGCGGATTGCCCTGATAGAGCGCATCGATGTCGTTGCGCCACTGCTGAAGCGCGGCAAGCCGCTCCGCGCGCGGGCCGTCAGAATCGGCGATGTCGTCGACCTGGCGGCAGAAGCTGTAGATCTGGAACATCGCTTCGCGCTGATCATGCGGCAGGATGCGCATCGCGGCGTAGAAAGAGCTGCCGGATGCGGTCGAACCATAATTGGCGCCGGGCGAGGTCGCCTCAAGCGTCATGTGCAGTCCCCGGTCTGGAAATGGCCCTGCGTCCGATCGCGCGACGGCCGACTTCGCCAATCATCCCGGCGAGACTGAAGGCGAGCAGCTCGAGCTTGTTCAGATGCACGCGCTGGCGCAGGGGATCGCGCACCTTGAGCAGGCGCACGATGCGGTCGGCATAGGCCTGGATCACCGAAATGTCGACGCCCAGGCGGAAGTCCCTCACCTGCGCGCTGAGCGACTTGCTCTCGTTCAGCAGCGCTTCGTTACGCACGGCGAGCGCCTGAAGGCAGGCCAGCATCGCCGGCGGCGACTGCGTCAGCCCGAGCTGCTCGACGGAGGCGCCGCTCGCGGCCAGCGCATCGCGCGGCAGATAGACGCGGTTGAGTTCGCGAAAATCCTTGCCGCAATCCTGGAGGTGGTTGTTGATCTGGAGCGCCGCGCAGAGCGCATCCGAGGCAGCCCAGGTCGAGGTGCTCTCACCATGAACGTCGAGCATGAAGCGGCCGACCGGCATCGCCGAATAGCGGCAATAGTGGATGACCTCGTCCCAATTCTCGTAGCGCAGCTTGGTGACGTCCATGCGGAAGGCGATGAGCACGTCGAGCGCATGGCGCGGCGCCATGCCGCGCTCGGCCAGTGCACGGCGCAGGGTGACCGATTCGGCCTGGGTGTCGCCCCTGCCGAGCAGTTCCGCCTCGAGCAGGTCGAGATAAGCGAGCTTTTCGTCGGGCGGCAGCGTCGAATGGTCGGCGATGTCGTCGGCGGTGCGGACGAAATTGTAATACGCCAGAATCAGCGCGCGATGACGCGGATGAATGATCCAGGACGCGACGGGAAAATTCTCGTCGCGGTCACTCTTGCCGGATCGCAATTCGCTCGCAGAGGTCATCGAGGGCTGGTTTACAATCGGTTGGACAGGAAGGGCTTTTTCGCTCGCGCGGGCTCATGCCGGCGGCCCCCATATAGGGGAATACGGCCGCAAAACCAATCCTGTCTCTCGATGGCTGCCCCTTGCGGATCGCGCCGACAAAGGCGGCCCAGGCCGCCCTTGTCGGCCAGCGGCCGAGCTTACTGGTTGTGGTTCTTCAGGACCTGGTCGCAGGCCTGCGAGATCTTGGCCCGGTTCTCCTTGAGGCAGGCCAGGACGGTGAAATCGCCCTGGTCGATGACCGGACGGCAGAACTTCTGCACGTCGCGTGTGCAGGCCTTCTGCTCAGCGTCCGTGCCACGCCCTTGCTGGGCGAACGCCGCCGTCGAAAGAGAGGCCGACAGCAGGGTGAGAGCGACGAGAAGCTTACGCATTGTATTCCTTCATTCTGACGGCAGAATCGCACCGATCACGGGCTGCACAGGGCGGATGTCCGGCGCGGATTCTTCTGATGGCAAGTTGCCGCGGGAGTAGCGGGCTCAGAGAAGGCACAAGCACTGGCAAATGCGGCCAAATTGGCGCCACTTCCACCAAATCAGGTCTTCCCTGCGCCTTCATTGGCAGATGTAAGAGGCTGATACTACGAGATAATTCTGGAACATCGCGTTTTGGCTGGGATCTGTTGCAGAGCTGCATCTCTCCGCCTCGCTGTTTCGGTCAGAAACACACCGAAACACGGGGAATCGCGTTATTGCGCGTGGCACGAAGCACCATCTTCGGTGGTCACGCGTTGAACCTAGCACAGGCTCGGAACACTAAACTTTCGATGTGGCGAGACGTCCTTGTCTTGAATGGACGTCGTTCCAAAACGGGATATTTGAGATGACATTCTTTGGGCGATCTGGACAGGCAATCAAGGCGGTCGGCATCGGGGCTGCGCTGCTCTTCTCAGTGTCGGCAAGCCATGCTCAATCGTCCGGCCCATTTGCCGGTTTTGACGGCGCGTGGACCGGCACCGGCACGGTGTCGCTGTCCGACGGCTCCACCGAACGCATCCGCTGCAAGGCCGATTACAAGGTCGCCGGCAGCGGCCTCAACCTCAAGCAGGCGCTGCACTGCGCGTCCGACAGCTACAAGTTCGACCTCACGAGCGACGTGACGAGCCAGGGCGACCGCATCTCCGGCAATTGGAGCGAAGCCAGCCGCAACATCTTCGGCAACCTCCAGGGCACCGCCGGCGGCGGCCAGATCGACGTGTTCGTCGAGGCCAACGGTTTTGCCGCCAATCTGTCACTGCGCACCAACGGCACCAAGCAGACGGTGCAGATCTCTTCCAAGGGCGAAATCCGCGGCGTCAACATCACGATGACGAAGGGCTGACGTCCTTTCCGCTCACGAGCAACAAAGCCCCCGGCTCTCGCGAGCCGGGGGCTTTTTGTTGACATGGACATGCGTATGGCTGCTTGACGTCGAATACGAGACGGCCCGGGCCCTCCCGCTCAAATCGCCGGCTTGTCGCCCTGCAGCTTCGCGTGCAGATTGATCAGCCACATCGCCGTCGGCCGCAGGATGAAGAGGTCGGCGACGAGCGCCATCACCATCGAGAAGGCGCTGAGCCAGCCGAACAGCCGCAGCGACGGCAGGTCGGAGAACACGGTCACGACGAGGCCGCAGGCCAGCACCACCGTGGTCAGGATCAGCGCCGGGCCGACCAAGACGGTGGCGCGCTCCACCGCGAGCGCCGAGCCGACGCCCGGCTTGCTCTCGAGCCTCAGGCGGTTGAGGAAGTGGATGGTGGCGCTGAGGCCGAGGCCGAACGAGACGGTGAGCGCGACGACGCTGGCGAATTGCAGGCCCTCGCCCATCGCCCACAGCACCGTACCCGACATCACCACCGGGAAGATGCCAGGCAGGATGCAGGCCAACATCACGACCCAGGAGCGGAAGGCGAGGCCGATGAAGATCGCGACCAGCGCGAATTCGACGGTGAGGCCGCGGTTCAGCTTCTCGATCATGCTGGCCGAGTTGCGCGCCGCAATCGCAGCGAGGCCCGTCACCGCAATCTCGTAGCCGGGATGCTTCTTGCGGACGGCGTCGAGTTCGGAATCGAGCTTGTCGACGATCGGCAGCAGCTGGCTGGAATCCTTGTCCGGCACACGGCCGGCGACCACGACCGCGTCCTGCTCGGCGTCGATGAAGCGCCGCACCAGGTGCTCGGGGATGACGTTGACATATTCCTGCAGCGTCGCGACGTCGGCGCTGCCGGCCTTTTCCGCCAGCCAGCGGCGCAGGGTCTCGAGCGACCAGACGTTGCCGACACCGGCCGCCTTCTCCACGATCGCATGCACGTCGCCGATGGTCTGGAGCGTCTCCGGCGAATAGAGCGATTCGCCCTTGGGGAACGCGATCAGAACGTTGACCGGATTGGCACCGGTCAGCTTGGCGTCGAGCCGGTCGCTGGCGGCGACCGCCTGGCGCTTGTCCGGCACCTGATCGGCGAGCCGGTAGCGCGGCTCCAGATTGGCATAGATGACGCCGAGGCCGCCGACGAACAGCACCGCGATCAGGCTGAACAGGCCGGGACGGCCGACCATGCGCACCGCGATCCAATAGCAGAAATTGCGCAGCGCCTGGACGCCGGCATCGGCACCCTGGAACTTGACCGCAAAAACCTTCTCGTTGCGCACGAACAGCACGCCGAACACCGGCACCAGCGACAGCACCGCGACCAGCGCGATGATGGTGGCAGCAAGGCCCGCTTCGCCAAACTTGCGGATCAGGTCGGAGTCGGAGAATTGGAGCGCGATGAAGGAAATGCCGGCGGTGCCGTGCGTCAGCACGCAGGCCGGTCCCACCACCAGCACGGCGTTCTTGAACGCGGTGAACTTGTCCTGGCCTGCGATCAGCCGGTCGCGCGCGGCGAAGGTGAGCTGCATCGAGTCCGAGAAGCTGATGACCATGATGAGCGGCGTCATCACGTTCAGGAACATGTTAAGGTTGAAATTAGCCCAGCCGAGCGCACCGAGCGCCAGCAGGATCGCGATCATCGGCGGGAATGCCGCCGCGACCATGAACGAGATCTTGCGGAAGAAGATGATGGCGATGATACAGCCGGCGAGGATGCCGAGGATGTTGTAGGTGAGCCCGTCGCGTTCGACCGCGTTGCGGATCTCGAGCTGCATCACCGGCACGCCGGAGAGCTGCACGTTGAGCCCGGTGTCGCTAAGGTCCTCCTTCATCAGCGCGCGGATGTCGCCGACGGTCTTGGTCAGCTTATTGGAGCCGACCACCTCCGGATCGAGCGACAACACGATCAGGGCCAGCGTGCCGTCCTCCGACAACAGCTTGCCGCGGATGATCTCGTTGTTCTTGACGGTCTCGATGAACTTGTCATAGGCCGCGCCCTCGGGCAGCTCGGGCGGGAACAGCGCCGCCGGCAGCTTGCCCGGCGCCGGCGCCTGGCGCGCAGAGAACAGCGAGACCAGCCCGCGCGTGCCTTCGACCAATTGCAGGTCCGTGATGAAGTCCCGCAGCTTCTCCAGGTTGTTCCTCGCCAGCAGATCCTTGCCCTCAACCACGACGAGAACGTCGAACTCCTCGGCCGGGAACTTCTTGGTCACCTCTTCGTATTGGTGGAATTCGCGGGTGTCGGAGCGGAAGAGCTGCGACAGCGAATCGTCGATCTTGATCCGGTGAATGCCGAACACGGCGCCGACGATCAGCGCGAGCAGGACGATACAGGAAACGATCGGGGTCCGGACGGCGATCAGCCCGAGCCGTTCCAGCCCGAAGGCGATCGAGGACGTAGGTCCCTGCTCGACCTTGTCGACATGAACCTCATTCTCGCTGTGCTTTTCGAGCATGCCTTATCCAGTTCCTAAATCGGTTCGGTCTTGAGAGCTTATTACGCCCCGCGAACGGCTTGAAAACGCCATACCAATGGGAGGCTTGCCCTTTGAAAATGCGCGGAAAATCGCCGCGAGGGGTTTAGCAGGTCAATCACCCTTCTCGCAAGCCGGCGAAATGTGGCCGAATCGATCAAGATGCGGCGATTTTGCCGGAATGCTAGTCATTCCAGCAAAGCCGTGCCAATTCGACGCGGCGCGCGGTCCGCGCTCTCGTCCTTCAGCGCCACGCCGGTGGTCTTCCGGGCGAGCCCCTCACGGACCAGCCAGGCGACCTTGAAAGCAGCGTCGTCATAGCTCAACCCAGCGCGGTGGATGTTCGACACGCAATTGCGCTCAGCGTCGGTGCGGCCGGGTTTGGGCGCGAAGGTCAGATAGGCGCCGAGGCTGTCGGGCGCCGACAGGCCCGGCCGCTCTCCGATCAGCATCGCGACCATGTGCGCGCCGAGAATCGCGCCGATCTCGTCGCCGAGCGCGACGCGCGCGCCCGAGGCGACAATGACATGGCCGATCGCGACACCATCGCCGGCCGCGAGCAGCGGCAGCAGGCGCCTCAGCAGCGCCACCGCATGGCCGTGGACCGCTGCCGCCGACAGGCCCTCGCCGATCACGACCGCGAGCTGGCACGGCGCCGAGGCCCTTTGCGCCAGAAGCTCGGCTGAGCCGGCATCAAGCTGCCGTCCAAGGTCCGGCCGCCGCAGATAGTCCCTGCGGTCGACCGCCCGGCTCCTCACCTCGGTCACGACCAGGCCTAGCGCGCGGAGATCGGTGACCAGACGCGGCACCTCGAAGACGGCATGCACAGCATCGCGGGCGCGGGCATGGTCGAGCGTGAAATCGAGCAGCGCGCGCGTCGGCACGCTCGCGCCGCTGCGGCCCAGCGCAACGCGTGCGGGCGTGAACGTCCGCAGATCGAGCGTGGGACGGCGCGGCGGAGGCGGATCAGACATGTCGCATCATTCGGCGGGAATGGCGGCCTCGCGCAGGCGAATGGAATAGTTCGAGGCGTTCTGCTTGCCGCTGGAGGCCGCGCGCGCAAAGGTGATGAGGTGGTGCGCGGTCAGGGTGCAGCCGATCAGGCCTTCGATGTCGCCGCGCTTGATGCGTCCGAGCGCGAATTTCCAGAACACGCGCCTGTAGTCGCCGAGCACGCCGACCTTCCAGAAGATGTTGCGCAGCATGACGAGGGCGCGTCTGATATTGGGCCAGGTCTTCATCTCGTCCGGCACCGGCATCTTGAGGCGGTGCACGTAGACGTGGTCGCATTGATACTGGTAACGGGCGTAGACCTTCTCGGGCGCGTAAGCGACCGCCATGGTGTGTTTCCAGGATGCGACGACCTCGTCATAGGGCAACAGGAAATCGACATTGGAATCGCGACGGTCGTCGTCGACCAGGCGTCCCTCACGCTCCAGCCGGTCCCACAGCGGTGTCTTCGGCAGCGCCTGGAGCAGGTTGATGGTGAGCAGCGGAATCCGGGACTCCTCGACGAAAGCGAGCAGCGCCTCCGACGTGTTCGGCTTGTCGGTGTCGAGTCCCATGATGATGCCGGACACGACCTCCATGCCGTAGGAATTGATGGTGCGCACGCCCTCCAGGATCGGGACCATCATGTTGTGATCCTTGTGCATCGCCTTCAGTGCATCGGGGTCGGGCGTCTCGATGCCGCAGAAGATGGTGATGAAATAGGCCTCGCGCATCTTCTCGAGGATCTCGGGTCGCTTGGCGATGTTGAGCGTCGCCTCGCAGGCGAGCCGCACCACGTAGCCGGTCCGCTTCTGCCATTGGATCAGATGCGGCAGCAGGTCCATCGCCGCCTTGCGATTGCCGATGAAATTGTCGTCGACGAAATAGACGGTGTCGGTCATGCCGCATTCGCGCAGACGGTCGAGCTCGGCGATGATCTGCTCCGGCGTCTTGATCCGGGGATTGCGCCCGTAGAGGCCGGGGATATCGCAGAACTCGCACTGATAGGGACAGCCGCTGGAATACTGAATGCTGCCGAGGAAGTATTTCTTGACGTCGGCCAGTTCGTAGGCCGGGATCGGAAACTCCGTCATCGGCACGCGGTCCTTGGTCGTGAGCACGACCTGCTGCGCGGGCCGCGAGGTGTCGCGCGACAGGATGTCGATCAGCCGGTTGGTCGCGTCGCCGAGTTCGCCCACATGCAGATAGTCGAACGACGGATAGTAATCCGGGCAGGCGCTGACCGAGGGACCGCCGAGCGCGACCGGCAGATCGAATTCATGGGCGCGGCGGCAGATGTCGTTCATCTGCTGGCGCTGGATGTGCATGCCGCTGACGAAGACCGCCTCGGCCCATTCGAACTCCTCCTTCGACGTGCGGCGAAGGTTCTCGTCGACGAATTTGACCTGCCACTCTTTCGGAAGATAGGCGGAAATCAGCAGCAGCCCCTGCGGCGGCATGAAGGCGCGGACGCCGTCGGTCAGAGGATAGGAATGCTCGAACGTGCCGAACGACGAGGTGTAGCGCGGAAACACACAGAGAATCCGCCGGGACGTTCCGTTACTTTCAGCTCGCATCAAAGCTCCCCCGCCACGCTCGACCGAATGGTGCGGAAATTGCCAGCCAGTCACCTAGCGTAATGCTGTCGCCGGAATTTCTCAATATTGTGGCCGGCATTCAATTCGCGAGGGGCACCAATAGTTTCCCGGGCGTTTTCCGTGATCTTACGCGATCAGCCGCGAGGCAAAATCGGGCAGCAGGCCTGCATCTCCGGCAAGGCGGAAGTCGGCGCCGGCAATGCCTGATAACACCAGCCAGTCATCGAATTCCGGCGCGCGGCGCAGGGAAAAGACGTCACGGACATAAAGCGCGTCGTGAAAAGAGGTCGACTGGTAGTTCAGCATGACGTCGTCGGCACCGGGCACGCCCATGATGAAGGTGACGCCGGCGGCGGCGAGCAGCGTCAGCAGATTGTCCATGTCGTCCTGGTCCGCCTCGGCGTGGTTGGTGTAGCAGATGTCGACCCCAAGCGGCAGGCCGAGCAGCTTGCCGCAGAAATGATCCTCTAGCCCGGCCCGGATGATTTCCTTGCCGTCATAGAGATATTCCGGTCCGATGAAGCCGACCACGCTGTTGACCAGAAGCGGCGCAAAGGCGCGGGCGACCGCATAGGCGCGCGCCTCGCAGGTCTGCTGGTCGACGCCGTGATGGGCGCCCGCCGACAACGCCGAGCCCTGGCCAGTCTCGAAATACATCACGTTCTGCCCGACGGTGCCGCGCCGCTGAGACAACCCGGCCTCGTGGGCTTCCCTCAGAAGCGCGAGGTCGACGCCAAAGCTGCGGTTGGCGGCTTCGGTGCCGGCGACCGACTGGAAGACGAGATCGACCGGCACGCCCTGCCCGATCAGCGACAGCGTCGTCGTGACATGGGTGAGCACGCAGCCCTGGGTCGGGATCTTCAGCCGCGCGATGATCTCGTCGAGCAGCCGCAGCAATTGGGCGACGACGGCCGGATCGTCACTCGCCGGGTTGATGCCGATGCAGGCATCGCCGGCCCCGAGCAGGATGCCGTCGAGGATCGAGGCGGTGATGCCCCTGGCATCGTCGAACGGATGGTTCGGCTGCAGCCGCGTGCTCATCCGCCCCTTCAGGCCGATGGTGTTGCGGAAGGCGGTGGTGACCTCACACTTCCGCGCCGCCAGGATCAGATCCTGGTTGCGCATCAGTTTCGAGACCGCGGCCGCCATTTCCGGCGTGAGGCCGGGCGCGAGCATTTTCAATGCCTCGGGCGTGGCGGCGTCCGATAGCAGCCAGTCGCGGAAAGCGCCGACCGTCAGCGAGGCCACCGGCGCAAAGGCCTTTGCGTCGTGGCTGTCGACGACGAGTCGGGTGACCTCGTCGGCCTCATAGGGGATGACGGCTTCCTGGAGGAACTGTCCGAGGGGGAGATCGGCGAGCGCCATCCGCGCCGCGATCGTCTGCTCGGCGCTGGCGGCGGCGATCCCGGCCAGCCGGTCGCCGGAGCGCGGCGGCGTCGCCTTGGCGAGAAGGTCGCGCAGGTCCGGGAACGTGTAGGTCGTCGCGTCGATGGTGTGGCGGTAGACCAAGGGCCTCTCCAGGGTCGTCGGCCAGTGGCCGAGTCCAAATTCAATCTCGAAGGCGATCCCGACGGTAGGAATACGCTTTCGGCGGCCGGCGTGCACGCCGATGTTTGGAGCGTCCCGCCGGATTCCCGGGGGCGACCTGCCCGAGATCGACTGAGCTTTCCCAACCAGCTGAAACATTTCGTGTTTCCGCCCGGCCGGCGCGCTCTTCCGGGCCTGCGGCGTTAACGCCGCATCCATCTTCGTTCTGCATAGTTTTGCATCAAATTCAAACGACCGCGCCACCGGCCGCTCCAGGCCATCACGGGCCTCTTGAACACCATGCCATCAGACCGATCTGGGAATGCCGCTGGCCTCGCCGGCCGTTTCACGCTTGCCACCAAGCTCTACGCGATTTTCGCGCTGTTTGCGCTGCTCACGGCAGCGATCGCGATGCTGTCCGACTACAACAGCCGCCGCAGCGCCGACCTGACCAGCGCGATCGAGACGGCGAACGCGGCCGCGCTGAACGTCGAGCGGGTCAACTCGCTGGTCTATGCGGTCGTGATGGAATCGCGCGGCGTCTACATGTCGACCGAGCCCGCCGTGGTGAAGAAATACGGCGAGGGCCTGCTCAAGTTCAACGCGCAGATCCTCGACGTCGTGAAGCGCTGGGAGACTATCGTCAAGGCCGACGACGCCGAGCAGTTTTCCACCTTCAAGAAGCGCATCGAACAGTTCGTCGAGTTCCGCAAGGAGCTGGTGCGCCGCGGCATTGAGATCAATGCGGCCGCGGGCCGCGAATGGGGCGACAACGACGCCAATCGCAGCGTGCGCTCGGCGCTGAACAAGGACCTCGAAGCGCTCTCCAAGGTGTATGCCGAACGCGGCAGGCAAATCGTCCAGCAGACCGAGACCAATCGCACGCTGTCTTTCGTCCTGACCTGCCTCGGCGGCATCGCGCTGGCCCTGGTCGTGATCGGTATCGTCATCATCGCCCGCTCGATCGCACGGCCTCTCTCGGCCATCACGGCGACCATCAAGCAGGTCGCCGACGGGACCGAGAACGTCGTGGTGCCCTATAGCAACCGAGCCGACGAGATCGGCGCGCTGGCACGCGCGATCGAGGTCTTCCAGGAGGCAATGGACCGCAACCGCAATCTCGCCTCGCAGGTCTCGCACGACTCCGCCGCGCGCGAGGAGCGCGCCCGCCATATCGAAAAATCCGTCGAGGCGTTTCGCGAGGCGATTGGCGCCATCATGCGCGGCCTCAGCGACAACGCCTCCACCATGCGCGAGACGGCGCAGACCATCACGCGCGTCACTGCGGATGCGAATAGTCGCGCCGGCACGGCGGCGAACGCCACCGAGCAGGCCTCGCAGAACGTCACGGCGGTGGCGAGCGCCGCCGAGGAACTGTCGGCCTCGGTGGAAGAGATCGGTCGCCAGGTGCGGCAATCCGCCGGCGCGGTCGAGCAGACCGGCCAGCGCACCGAGAAGTCGATCTCCGAGATCGAGAGCCTTGCCGCGGCCACCCAACGTATCGACGGCGTTCTCAACCTGATCCAGGCGATCGCCGAGCAGACCAACCTGCTCGCGCTCAACGCCACCATCGAGGCGGCCCGCGCCGGCGATGCCGGCCGCGGCTTTGCCGTCGTCGCCCATGAGGTGAAGGCGCTCGCGGGCCAGACCGCCAAGGCCACCGCCGAGATCGGCGAGAACGTCTCGATGATCCAGGCCTCCACGCGCAATGCGGTCGAGGCCGTCCGCGAGATCGGCGGCGCGGTGCGCGAGATCAACGAGGTCACCTCGGCGATCGCCGGCGCCATCGACCAGCAGGACGCCGCCACGCGCGAGATTTCCTCCAACGCGCAATCGGCCGCGCAGGGCAACGAGACCCTGGTCGCCAACATCACCTCGCTGCGCGACGCGATCGGCGAGACCGACACGGCGGCGGCATCCGTGCTGACGGCGGCGAGCAGCCTGACGGAGACGGCGGACACGCTGTCGCGCGAGGTGGAGAAATTCTTCCAGAACCTGCGTTCGGGCGCGGCGGACGGCCGCACCGCCAAGGCGGGGTGAGCGAACGGCAAGGCCCATCCTCGAAAAAAGTCGAAAAACAACCCCATGCACAGTAGGCGGGGGCAGCTATATCAATGACTTGACGGTCGGCGCCAACGACTGCGGATTTCACGAAGCCGTTTGACACGTCGGGCAAAACAGGGGCATGATGTCACCATCGCAATGGCGCGCCCTCCAGCGTTCTCCCTGCAGCCCCGGCTGCGCCGCAAGCCTTTATCTGCCGTTCGGTCGGTGCACATCGAACGAGAGAGCGGCTTATCATTCCAGGCTTGATCGATCGACGAAGATGCGAACGCGGCCGACGTCCTCGATTTCGCGATAGCGACTTAGCTCCAGCTTGAGTTCAGCGTCTGAATTGGCCCAGGCCAACCAATCGAACTCGAACGTGCTCAGCAGATAAGTATCCACGAGAATGACATTTGGCCGACCGTTTCGCAGGTCCGCCAGCAAATGCCGTCGTTCGAAATTGATGATGCTGTCCAATCGTGCCCGCTCCTCCGGAGTCGGTTGCGAGCTGTTCTCGCGCAGTATTGCGCCGGCCGCCAAAAGCTGCGCACACGAGCTGCCCACCCAAGTGCCGCCGATCTGACGGACGAGGGGGTGCCCCAGTCCGATGTGGTCGGTGATCGTAATCAGCCGCGGCTGCTTCACGAGGGCCTGGACACGCTCCTTCAGCGGCGGAAACCCTGGGGCCGGTGAGGACAAATACAGCCCGATGGCCACAACGGTTGCGAGGCCACCGATCACAATCGGCGCTCGCACTGCCCTCGCGCAGGCCTGTAGCAGCGGCGCCGCAATCGCAAACAGACAAAGCGCGAAAGCCGTATATGGCCAGCCCTTGCCCTGAAGAAGGAAACCCGCGGCTCCGCCGACCGCGGCGGCCAGCCAAGGGATCGCCTCGCTCTGCATTTTGAGAGTTTGGCGGCCAAGCAGGCGCAGGAAGCCGATGGAAGCGCCTATCACCGCGATTGGAATGGGGAGCAGGCGACCAAATTCCCTTCTGATCGGCAGATACGCCTCGGCGACCATCGGGGCATAGGTGGAGAGATAGGCGGGGAAGACGGCTATCACCACCGCCGCGTAGCCGATGACGACAGCAGCAGCCGTGCACGCTTCCGAGGTGAACAAGGACCTGAAAGAACGCTGGCGGAGCGCGCCCAGGATGATCGGGAGGCCTGCCACCAGAGCAAAGAATGGCTTGATACTCATGGCGAGCCCCGCCCCCGCTCCGGCGACGATCGCCACCCATCCAGAATCGAGCCCGCGCCAGCGCAGTGCGGCGACGGCGACAAACGGGATCAACGCGATCACCGCGATGTGTTCACGTTGTCCAAAGATGGCACCCGGAAGAATTGCGAGCAGAAGCGCAAACGACCAGGTTGAAATACTTCTCTCCCGGGCTCCCAGCCTTGCGGCTGCGGCCGCTCGGTCCATCAACAGAAGCGCGCCGGCGATCTCGGCAATCACCAAGACGATCACGACGAATTCGGGTGCAACACCGGTCACGCGCGCGAGCATCACCGTCGGCATGTACATGTAGACCGACAGAGGCGGGTTGGACTCAAAGAGGTCGATGCCGAGCTTCCGGCCATCCAGGATCTTTTCGTTTGCAGTCAGAAGCCAGCCCAGATCCGCGTGGAGGACGAGGGGGATTTGAATGACCAGGGCCGCCAGGAGGATCGCAGCCACGACAATCCAACGTCGTCTTGCGCTGAATTGGTCATCTAACAGACCCACGGCGTACCTTCTCCTGCAGAGCAGCCCGTGGCAGCCTAGGCGGACATCCGCATCGATCGGGCACCCGCGTGTTTAGCCCACACGCCCTAAAAGAGGGTAACAGTGAAGGCACTTCGCCCTGCCGCAGAGATCTCGCTTCCGGTGGCCATCACGGTCTTTTTCGGGCGAGAGCTATCAAGCCCTGGAGACGTGGGCCCGGTGCGCCTGCATTCGACATGGGCAGCCTGGCTATCCGACTGACCGAGAGCAGGAGCGCAATAGCCCTAGCCCGCCGTCACCCCGCCACGCCTGATCAGCTCCTTCCCCACCGCCGCAAGATGCACCTGGTCCGGCCCGTCGCCGATGCGGATGAAGCGGGCGTAGACGTAAGCACGCGCAAGGAACGTGTCCTGCGAGACGCCGGCAGCCCCGTGGATCTGGATGGCGCGATCGATGACGCGGGCGGCCATGCTGGGCACCACGATCTTGGCGGCGGCGATCAGGTCGCGCGCGGCCTTGTTGCCGTCGCGGTCCATCTTATCGGCGGCTTGCAGCGTGAGCAGCCGCGCCTGCGCAATCTCGCAGAAGGAGTGCGCGATGTCCTCGCGCACCGAGCCCTGCTCCGCCAGCGGCTTGCCGAAGGCAAGACGGGAAGTCGCTCGCCGGCACATCAGTTCCAGCGCGCGCTGAGCACAGCCGATCAGCCGCATGCAATGGTGGATGCGGCCGGGCCCGAGCCGCCCCTGCGCGATCTCGAAACCGCGGCCCTCGCCGAGCAGGATGTTCTCAGCGGGCACACGGACGTTGTCGTAGACGATCTCGGGATGGCCGACCGGCGCGTCGTCATAGCCGTAGGTCAGCATATCGCGGACGATGCGCACGCCAGGCGTCGCCTTGGGCACCAGGATCATGGATTGCTGGCGGTGGCGGTCGGGATGATCGGGCGCGGTCTTGCCCATCACGATCAGGATCTCGCAATCCTCGTTCATGGCGCCTGACGTGAACCATTTGCGGCCATTGATGACGTAATCGTCGCCGTCGCGGCGGATCTCGCACTGGATATTGGTGGCATCGCTGGAGGCGACCTGCGGCTCCGTCATCGAGAAGCCGGAGCGGATGCGCCCTTCCAGCAGCGGCTTCAGCCAGCGCTCCTGCTGCGCGGGCGTGCCGTAGTTCGCCAGCACCTCCATGTTGCCGACATCAGGGGCCGAGCAGTTGAAGACCTCGGGCGCCCAGAGGATGCGGCCCATGATCTCCTTCACGGGCGCGTAGTCGAGGTTGCTGAGGCCCGGTCCGTGCTCGCCGGAGAGAAACAGGTTCCAGAGCCCGTGCTCCCGCGCCAGCTTCTTCAGGTCCTGAAGCACCTGCGGCGTCTTGTAGCGCGCGGCCTCCGGCTTGACCTGCTCGTAATAGAGCTCCTCGACGGGCTCGACATGCGTCCGCATGAATTGGCGGACGCGGTCCTGGAGCTCGAGCGAACGGGCGGAGTGTTGAAAATCCATCGTATCCTCCCGTTCGCTCGGCCGGCGCGTCAGGTACCGCGCAGCAGCTCGCTCGCCACGACCCAGTCGTTGCCGTCGAACTGGAGCATGTAGCCGTCTTTGATCGGGCGGAAATCCTGCGGGGTGGTGTTGAGGGTGATGCCGGGCATCAGCAGCGACAGCGGCACGTTCTTCAGGTTCGACGCCTGCGCCATGATGTTCTCGCGCGTCAGATTGTCCTTGCACTGCTTGAGCAGGACCACCAGCGCCTCGGCCACGGTGTAGCCGTAGAGGCCGGCGACGTTGTTGATGTCTGCATTGGGCAGGCGCTTCTTCATGAAATCGATATAGGCCGTCATCGCCGGATCGTTCTTGGGCTCGGCGACGAACGGCTTGAGCGCGCCGAGCGACAGCACGCCCTTGCCGGCATCGAGGCCGGCCGGCACCATCACGGTCGCCTTGTTGGCGCAGCCGGAGGCGAGGAAGCGCGTCGGCTGCCAGCCGACCTCATGCGCCTTGCGGATCGCCTGCGCGCAGGCGCGCGGCGTCACCGAATAGATCATGAAGACGTCGGCCTTGGTATTGGCGAGCGTCAGCACCTGGGAATCGACTGTGGGGTCGGCAACCTCGAAGCTCGAGGCCATCGCGATCGCCTTGTCGGCGTCGGCACCGAGCGCTTCCTTGACGCCGCGCAGATATTCCTTCCCAGCGTCGTCGTTCTGATAGAGCACCGCAAAGCGCGCATTCGGATTCTTGGCACGGGCATAGGCGACGTCGATCGCCGCTTCGCTGGTGTAGTTCGGCGCCCATGGCAGCGCCATTGACCAGGGCATGTTGGCGGGATCGTTCCATTTCGAGGCCGAACTGATCAGGAACAGCTGCGGCACCTTGTTGCTGTTCAGGTACTTTGCGATCGCCGAGCTCGGCGCGGTGCCCATGGTGGCGAAGATGAAGGCGACGCCATCGCCTTCGACCAGCCGCCGCGCCGCTTCCATGGTCTTGGGCGGGGAGAAGGCGTCGTCCAGGGAAATCAGATTGAGCTTGCGGCCATTGACCCCGCCCTTCTCGTTGACCTCATCGAAATAGGCCGCGATCACCCTGCCGGTGATGCTGAGCGGCGAGGCCGGGCCGCTATAGGGCATGGTATTGCCGATCTTGATCTCGGTGTCGGTGACGCCCGGACCGTAGGATTTTTGCGCGGCGACGGGCGTGAACAGACAGGCGGAAGCCAGCGCTGCGGCCAGGACCAAGGCGGATTTCATGGTTTCTCCCCGGTGATCATCTCCGCGCGAAGCGAACGCGCTGCGTGCTGTTTTTTGTCAGCACATCAGATCAGCGGAGTTGCGCCAGACGGTCTTGCGTCGAGTTGCTGATGGAGCGCCTCCAGCGCCTGTAACGTGAGGAGTTGAGGGTCAAACCCGATGCTTGGCTTCAGGTGCGCGACCGCTCCATCCCGAGCTCGGCCTTGAGATTGTCGAGATCACGGTAAATCGAAGCAACCGCGAGCACGCGGGCGCCCTTGCGGTACTTCAGCAGGCAGTCCTTGCCCGGGATGCTGCCGTCGATCACTATATCGTCAAAGCTCTCGGCGTGGCCGACATAGTTGATCGGCACATCGTAATGCTGGGACCAGAAGAACGGCACCGCGTCGAAGCGCTCGCGCTTGCCGAGCATGTTGCGCGCTGCGGTCTGGCCCTGGCGCTCGGCAACGACCCAATGCTCGACGCGGATGTTCTGGCCTGAGTGCGGATCGGGCCAGCGCGCGATGTCGCCGACGGCGAAGATGCCGGATGCGCTGGTCTCCAGATATTCGTTCACGCTCACGCCGCGATCGGCGGCAAGACCCGCCTGCTCGGCGAGCGCGAGACGCGGCTTGACGCCGATGCCGACCACGACGAGATCGGCCTCGATGACGCCGCCGCTCTTCAGCGTGGCGCGTGCGCCCTCGAGCTTCTCCACGGTGTCCTCGAGGTGGAAGATCACACCGTTTTCTTCGTGCAGTGCGCGAACGAAGTCGCCCATCTCCGAGCCGAGCACGCGCTGCATCGGCCGTTGCTCGGGCGCGACCACATGCACCTCGATCTTCCGCGCCCGCAAGGAAGCTGCGACTTCGAGGCCGATAAAACTGGCGCCGATCACCAGGGCGCGCTTGGCGGTCCCTGCGGCCGTGATGATGGCGCGGCTATCGGCAACCGAGCGCAAGGTGTGGACGCGCGGCTGGTCCGCGCCCGGGATCTGCAACTTGACCGGCTCGGCCCCGGTCGCCAGCAGCAGCTTGTCGAACGGCAGTCTGTCGCCATTGCCCAGCGTGACGTTGCGCGCCTGCGGATCAATGGCGGAGACGTTCGTGTTGAGCCTGAGATCGATGCCCGCGTCGTGATAATAATCCTCGGCCCGCAGCGGCAGCCAATCCTCTGGCGCGTTGCCGGCGAGGTAATCCTTTGAGAGGTTGGGCCGGTCGACCGGCATCGCGCCGTCATTGCTGAGCATGGTGATGGCACCGGCAAAGCCCTCGCGCCGGAGCGTGTCGGCCGCGGCGAAGCCAGCCGCGCCGCCGCCGATGATCACGAATTTCTCCGGCGTCGACGCGCTGCGATGCGCTGCCGACGGCTTCGGTGCGTCGCGCTTGCGCTGGACGACGATGTTGTCCCGATCGCGCGTGACCTCCCACACCGCCAGCGCGTTCAGCGCCGGCGGGCGGGTGGCTTCGCCTGTGCGCAGGGAGAAGCAGGCGTGATGCCAGGGACAGCGGATGGTGTCGCCGACCACCAGACCATCGGCGAGCGGGCCGTGGTAGTGGCTGCAGGCCGGCTCGATCGCAAAAATCTCGCTGCCGGCCTGCACCAGCAGGACGTCTTCCTCGCCGACGTGGCCGAGCAATTTGCCGTCCTCGAACGCGGTCAGTGATACGCCCCTGGCCAGATCGGGTCCGCTCGGCTTGTTGTCCTCGGTCATGGCGTCATCTCCTTGAGCAAGCGCGGATCAATCGTCCGAATTGGCCAGCCCCAACAGCTCCTGACGTGTCAGCGCATTGTCGCGGAACACGCCCAGCATGCGGCTGGTGACGAGATCGGTCCCGGGCTTGTGCGCACCGCGCGTGGTCATGCAGTGATGCGTCGCCTTGATGATGACGCCGACGCCTTCGGGCTTCAGCACGTCGTTGATGGTATTGGCGATCTGCGCGGTCATCTTCTCCTGGATCTGGAGGCGTTTCGCATAGATGTCCACCACGCGCGCCAGCTTTGAGATGCCGACCACGCGCCCTTGCGGAATATAGGCAACCCAGGCGCGGCCGACGATCGGCGCCATGTGGTGCTCGCAATGGCTTTCGAAGCGGACGCCGCGCAGGACGATCATCTCGTCATAGCCCTCGATTTCCTCGAAGGTCTTTTGCAGGATTTCGGTTGGATCCAGCGCATAGCCGGAAAAATATTCTTCGAAGGCACGCGCAACCCGATCCGGTGTATCGCGCAGGCCGTCGCGCGCGGGATCATCGCCCGCCCAGCGGATCATGGTCCGGACCGCTTGCTCGACCTCCGCCCGATCAGGCCGTTCGGTTGGCCTCTGCGCAACCGCGACACGTTCCAGCTTGCGCACTTGTGACTTCATCTAGATCCTCCCCTTGCGACGAGCCGCAACACAGAGGCGGCCCCACAGCTTGGACGGCTGCAATCGGAAAAGGTTCCCAGAATCAGGAAAAATCGGAAGCATGACAGACAAGCCAGCCGCGAGACTAGAAACGGGCTCTATGCGGCCGCTTTCCGGACGTCGAGCACGGCCCTCGCCCATTCGACCGGCCGCTCCTGCGGCAAATTATGACCCGCATTCGTGAAGACGCGCCGCTCGAACAACCCCTCGAACTTGCGCGCGTGATGGGCGGTGCCAGGATTGACGCCGTCGCTGTCGCCGTCGATTGCGATGGTCGGGACGCGGATCGGCGGCTGCGCGGCGAGCTTGGCCTCGATCGCGGCATAGGCGGGGTCGCCGTCAACAAGCGCATAGCGGTGGCGGTAGGAATGGATCACGACATCGACAAAATCAGGATTGTCGAAGGATAGCGCGCTTTTCTCGAACGTCGCCTCGTCGAACGTCCATTTCGGCGACCACATCGACCAGAGCTGACGCGCAAAGCCGCGCCGGTTGCGCTCCAGCGCGCGGCGGCCGCGCTCGTTGTGGAAGAGATATTGATACCAGAGCGCGGCCTCTTCGGCCGGCGAGGCCGGCTCCATCGCGCGGGCGATGTTCTGGATGTTGTAGGAATTGCCGGAGACGAGGGCGATCACGCGCTCCGGATAGAGCGCCGAAACCACGCAGGCGGCGCGTCCGCCCCAGTCATAGCCGCCGACGACCGCGCGCTTGATGCCGAGGGCGTCCATGAAGGCCAGGAGATCCACGCCAAGCGCCGCCTGTTCGCCGGAGCGCAGCGTCCCGGCAGCACGAAACCGCGTCGGCCCGTAGCCGCGCAGCCAGGGCACCAGCACCCGCGCGCCGGCCCGTGCAATGATCGGTGCGGCCTCGGCGTAGGCGTTCACATCGTAGGGAAAGCCGTGGCCCATGATGCAGGGCCAGCCGTCGATCGGGCCATAGTCGAGATAGGCGATCTCGAGGATGTCGGTGGCGATCGTTTTGTGTTGCATGATTTTTTCGCCAAGCTGTTCGCTATCATAGTCCGGACCAGCGAAGCGACATCCGGGATGAGGCATGCTGAACCCGGATATCGCTGCGCTCATCCGAGCTTCGAGCTCGATCTCATTTCTGCGGACCGGACAGCGAGATGTCGCGTTCGGCGCGGAACACGTTGCTGTAAAGATTGGCGATCCACTGCCGGCCGATCTCGGTCTTGTTGAGATAGCCGATCTCGGTCTGGATGTGCGGCGCGACGCTGTTCCAGTAGAACTGTGGGTAGCGGTTGACGATGTCGGCGGGCGAGTCGTAGCCGAGCTGGCGGTTGATGCCGACCTCCTCGAACTCGTAATAGAGCGCGTTGGCCTTGCGCAGATAGTTGGGATCGCCGAGCTGGCCGATGAAATCGGCGGCGCGCAGGATCGAGGCGTCCTTGTCATAGTCCTGGCCCTCGCGGGCAGGAAACCGCGTGCCCTCGATGGCGCGCGCGACACGCTCAGAGTCGAGGCCGCGGATCGGCGGCAGCCGCCGCCGCACAAAGAGTTTGGAGCGATCAACGTGATACATCATCAGACTGGCATCCGACGCGCCCCGCGGCAGCGACACCTTGGTTCCCGCCTCGTCGATGATGAAACCGTCTTCGTCATCCTCAGGAAACAGGCCGCGAACATAGCCGATATCGTGCGCAAGGCAGGCGATCAGGATATGGAGGTAGTCCTCCGCGGCAAGATGCGCATGGAGATTACGTCCCATGAGGATCGCCTGGGCGGCCAGAGTCACCAGCATCGTATGCTCGATGTTGTGATACAGCGCGTCGCTGTTGCCGATGCATTCCATCGCGGTGCGCGTCGAGCCTTCCAGCATCCTGGCAGAGGTCTCGTCGTACCGGCGACGCATGAACGAGCCCAGCATCTTCTCGAGGGTCTCGGCCGCCAGTCTCGGTAACGTCATCATGGATGCAGCCCCGTCTGTCGCTGGTGTTCCATACCAACTCCCGACGCCTCATTCTTGTCCTCGACGCACGAGCGAGCATAGCCCATCTTGGGCCGACTGACCAAATCCCGGCACGAAAACACGAAAATATGTTGCCGTTGCGCTGCGTCATATCTCAGTTGCAGTTGCGGCGCGATACATCTTAGGGTCGCTTCCGTCCAAACCGCAAGATTGCGGTCATTCCACCAGCAGCACATCCACGGCGACGCCGAGTTTCTGCTTCGGCGAGCCGACGATGATGCCGTCGACCGGCGACACGTCGGAAAAATCGCGCCCGACCGCGAGCACGATATGGTCATTTGCGACCAGGAGATCGTTGGTGGGATCGAAATCGACCCAGCCGAGCTCCGGCCCGCACCACAGCGACACCCAAGCGTGGGTGGCGTCGGCACCTTGCAGACGCGGCTGGCCCGCCAGCGGAACGGTACGCAGATAACCGCTGACATAGGCTGCAGGCAGGCCGAGCCCGCGCAACCCTGCGATCATCACATGAGCAAAATCCTGGCAGACGCCGTGACGCTTGTCGAAGACCTCGCCGAGCGGCGTCGAGATCACCGTCGCCTTTGGGTCGTAGCGAAAATCGCTGCGGATGCGGTGCATGAGATTGGCTGCACCTTTGAGGATGCCGGCGCCGGGCGCAAAGCTCATCGCCGCGTAGGCGCTGAGCGGATGCAACACCGGCACCAGCGGGCTCGCAAAGACATAGCCGACTGGCGAGGACGGCCCGAGGCTCGTCGCCTCGAAGGCAATGTCGCGAATGCTTTCCCAGGCCGGGCTTTCCGCATCACGCGCTGGCGGCTGTCGCGAGACGGACACACGTGATCGAGAATCGATCCGCAAGTTGCGGTGCGCAGCTTCGATCACCACGCTCTCGGTGAGCGTGCCAAAGAAATCGCGGCGGAGATTGCGCTCGGCCGGACGCGGACGGATCTCGACGTGGTGTGAGATCAGTTCCTGGCCATTGCCGCTGTTCGGCTCCAGCCGCAGCGTGCAGCGGGCGAAGCTGACCGGACTCTCATATTCGTAAGTCGTGACGTGACGGATGTCGTAGATCACGCCAGCCCCGTCAACTTTTCCGGCCGGCTGGCATTGGGGCCGTGCGGGAAATAGTGCTGCCCGATCGCCTCCGCGAGGCTGAGCAGATCCTGCTCCAGCGCGAACAGCGTCTTGACCTCGAGCTTCTCGGCCTCCGCGGTCGCGAGCATCGCCTGCATCGCCACTGCAAGCCGCTGCGGCTTCTCGATCAGGCCGTGCTCCTTCAGGCTCGGCAGCGCGGCGATGTGCTCGTTGAGCGTCGTCACCTGGAACGCCACCGAACGCGGATTGTAGGGATCGAGCACGGCGAGGTCGCGTACCGGCGCCAGGACCGGCGCCAGCAGATAGCGCGAGCGGTAGGTGATCTGGCAATCCACCAGCGTCAGCAGGATGTCGAGATCCTCGTCGCCGGCCTCGTCATAGGCGAATTGACGCGTGAAGCGCGTGGTGTTGACGGCGCGCTCGACGCGGCGGCCGATGTCGAGAAAGCGCCAGCCGGCGGCGCGGTTCATGTTCTCCTGCGCGAGGCCTGCAAAGCTCGCGAGCTCCTGCAAAGTGAGCTCGGCCGCGCTCAAGACGCTGTCGTCGTCCTCGACCTCGTGGGCGAGGCGCTCGGCCATCTCGGTGATGACCTGCCAGGCATCAGGCGAGAGGCGCTCGCGCAACGAGGTCGCCGTGCGCTGCGCCGCGCGGACCAGCGACAGCGACGAGCCGAAACGCTCCGGGCTCTGCAGCGCTTCGGCGACGATAGGTCCAGGCGCCGCGCGCGAGGTTTGCGAGACCGCGCCCCATGCGACCAGCAGGCGCTGGATCCGTTCAATCGACTGCATCGTAGCCGAGCTGCCCTTGTTGGGCCCGCTCGGCGATCCCAACGCGCGCACCAGGCGCAGCGTCGCCTCGGCGCGTTCCAGATAGCGGCCGAGCCAGAACAGATTGTCGGCGGCGCGGCTCGGCAGCACGCCGGCGATGCGGCGGATGCGCACCTTGTCGGTCGCCGGCAGCAGCGTCGCGGTCGAGACCTGCTTGTCCGAGACGACCCAGACGTCGGCGGCGCGGGCACCGTCGCCCATCGATACCGCGCGCGCGTCGGCCTGCTCGGCGATCCGGCAGAAGCCGCCGGGCATGATGGCCCAGCCATCGGGCGTGGCGGCTGCGAACACGCGCAGCACGAACGGCCGCGGCGTGAGCTGGCCCTGCTCCCACACCGGCATGGTCGAGAGCCGCACCACCTCCTGACCGACATAGTCCATGCCGCGCGCGGTGATCGCATCGACCAGGCGCTGGCGCTCGCTCGCATCCAACTCGCTCGCGAGCACCGGTCCCGTGCTGTCGAAGCCGGGAACGCCGCGTCGGTAGGCACCCTCGATCGCGACCTCGTCGAGCCGCGCCAGCACCTCGTCGCGCGCCGCGCGCTGGCCGCACCACCAGGTCGCGATGTGCGGCATCTTCAGCTCCTCGCCGAGCAGGCGGCGGCTCAGCGCCGGCAGGAAGCCGAGCAGCGCCCGTGCTTCCGGCACGCCCGAGCCCGGCATGTTGGCGATGACGACGCCGTCCTTGCGCAGCACGTCGATCAGCCCCGGCACGCCGAGATGCGAGGACGCGTCGAGCTCGAGCGGGTCGAGCGAGTTGGAATCGACGCGGCGCAAGAGCACGTCGAGCCGCTTCAGGCCGGCGACGGTGCGGATGTGAACGCGGTTGTCGCTGACCGCGAGATCGTCGCCCTCAACCAGGAGGAAGCCGAGATAGCGCGCCAGCGTCGCATGCTCGAAATAGGTCTCGCTGAAGCTGCCCGGCGTGAGCACGCCGATCCGCGGCTCGTCGCGGTCGGCACGCGCGCGCAGGCTATCGCGGAACGCCTCGAAGAACGGCGCGACGCGCGGCACATTCATCGACTTGTAGAGATCGGAGAAGGCGCGCGAGAGCACCAGGCGGTTCTCCAGCGCATAGCCGGCCCCCGACGGCGCCTGCGTGCGGTCGCCAAGCACCCACCAGCGGCCGTCAGGACCGCGGCCGACATCGGCGGCATAGATCGAGAGGTAGCGCCCGCCGGGCGGCGGCACGCCGCAGACGGGGCGGAGATATTCGGGACTGCCGGCGATCGCAGCCGCGGGCAGTGCGCCCTCGGCGATGAGGCGCCCCTCGCCATAGATGTCGCGCAGCACGAGCTCGAGCAATTCGGCGCGCTGGGTGATGCCAGCGGAGAGCTGCTTCCAGTCGGCCTCGTCGATCAGGAGCGGCAGATGGCTGATCGACCACGGCCGGTCGGCACTGTCGCCTGGGGCGCGGTAGGTGACGCCGGCCTCGCGGAGATGGCGGTCGGCCATGCCAAAGCGACGCTCGACCTCGTCGGGCGCGAGCGCGCCGAAGGCATCGAAGAAGCGGCTCCAGACCGCCCGCGGGGCGCCGTCGGGTCCCAGGAACTCGTCGGGGATGCCAGGCAGGCGGCTATAATCGCGGACCCATTGCGCAAGGCGGCGCTGGCCTTCACGCAGTCCTTGCGCCCTGCCCGCCTGGTCGTCCTGCTCGGCTGCGCCCTCGGCCATGCGCCTCTCCCTGCCCCACCATCATACTCATTGCAGGAGCGGGGTCCGCAAGTCGAGGGTCAGCGGAAACTCATTTGTGCGTTCCTCGGGCGGCGGCTGTATTGGCCCAGGGGTATGGCCGTGGTCCTGGAAGCGCGCCAGCCGCCGCGCCTCGGCTTCATAGGTGTTGACGGGCTTGGTATCGTAGTTGCGTCCGCCGGGATGGGCGACGTGGTAGACGCAGCCGCCCAGCGAGCGGCCGTTCCAGGTGTCGATCAGGTCGAAGGTCAGCGGCGCATGGACTGGAATGGTCGGGTGCAGGCCGGAGGCCGGCTGCCAGGCCTTGAAGCGGACGCCGGCCACGGCTTCCGTCGAGCGGCCGGTCGATGTCATCGGCAGGCGGCGGCCGTTGCAGGTGACAATGTGGCGACCCTCGACGAATCCCTCGGCCTTAACCTGAAGCCGCTCGACCGATGAGTCCACATAGCGCACCGTGCCGCCGGCCGAGCCCTCCTCGCCGAGCACGTGCCAGGGCTCCAGCGCCTGGCGCAGCTCCAGTGTCACGCCGCCATGATGGACCCGGCCGAAGCCGGGGAAGCGGAATTCGAGCTGGGCCAGATACCATTCCGGCTCGAAGGAATAACCGAACTGCTTCAGCTCGGTGAGCACGTCATGAAAATCCTCCCAGATGAAATGCGGCAGCATGTAGCGGTCATGCAGCGCGGTGCCCCAGCGCACGAACTTGCCTGTCAGCGGCTCGCGCCAGAACCTTGCGATCAGCGCGCGGATCAGGAGCTGCTGAGCCAGCGACATGCGCGGATCAGGCGGCATTTCGAGCGCGCGGAATTCGACCAGGCCGAGGCGCCCGGTCGAACCTTCCGGCGAATAGAGCTTGTCGATGCAGATCTCGGCACGGTGGGTGTTGCCGGTGATGTCGACCAGCAGATGCCGGAACAGGCGATCCACCAGCCACAGCGGCGTCTGGGTGCCGGGCGGCGGCACATGCGACAGCGCGACCTCGAGCTCGTAGATGCTGTCGTGGCGCGCCTCGTCGATACGCGGCGCCTGGCTGGTCGGGCCGATGAAGAGGCCGGAGAAGAAATAGGACAGCGACGGATGCCGCTGCCAGTACAGCACGAGGCTCTTCAAGAGATCGGGCCGCCGCAGGAACGGCGAGTCCTGCGGTGACGAGCCGCCGACCACGACGTGATTGCCGCCGCCGGTGCCGGTGTGGCGGCCGTCGATCAGGAAACGGTTGGCGCCGAGACGGATCTTGGCGGCATCCTCATAGAGCCCGACGGTGATGTCGACAGCCTCACGCCAATTCTTTGCCGGCTGGACGTTGACCTCGATTACGCCAGGGTCGGGCGTCACCTTGATGACGTCGATGCGCGGATCGAACGGCGGCGGATAACCCTCGACATGAACCTGGAGCTGCATCTCCTCGGCCGTGGCTTCGAGGGCCGCGACCAGCTCCAGATAATCCTCGATGCGCTCGACCGGCGGCAAGAAGGCGCAGAGCACGCCGTCGCGGACTTCGATCGACATCGCGGTGCGTACCGGCTCCGCTGCGTCGGGACGGTCCGGCGCCAGTCGCGGCGGCGGCGATTGCAGGCGTGGCATGCGCTCGAACACCGGCAGCTTGGTGCGCGGCTCCATCGGATCCTGCTCGACGATATAGGGATAGCGATCGGGCGGAATATATTCGAGCGCGCTGAGCGGCAATCGCAGGCCGAGCGGGGAATCGCCGGGCATCAAGAACAGATGCTTGCGACGCAGCTTCCAGCGCTCGCTGCGCCAGCGCGGCGCGTCCGCGTTCCAGCGCTGCACCGGCAGCACGAAGCCCTTTGGCGTATTCAGCCCCTCGTCGAACACCCGCGCCATTCGGGCGCGCGCTTCCGGATCGGACAGCTTGGAATCCGAGGGATCGACGTTGATCGGAAGCTCCCCCTCCTTCTGCAACCAATAGGCGGGATCTTCATAGGCCGGCATGATGTAGCCGGGATCGAGGCCGAGCCGTGCGACCGTGCCCTCCATGAAGGCCTCGGCGTCCTTGACGTTAGCGCGCCCCGGGTTCTCGATCCTGGCGATGAGATCCGCATTCTTCGAGATCGGCACGCCGTCCTTGCGCCAATACAGGCCAAACGCCCAGCGCGGCAGGGTCTCGCCAGGATACCATTTGCCCTGGCCGAAGTGCAGCAGGCCGCCGGGCGCGAACCGCACGCGCAGGCGGCGGATCAGATCGTCGGCAACGGCGCGCTTGGTCGGACCGACGGCGTCGATGTTCCATTCCGCCGCTTCAAGATCATCGACCGAGACGAAGGTCGGCTCGCCGCCCATGGTGAGCCGCACGTCGTGGGCGGCAAGTTCGCCGTCGACCTGCTCGCCGAGATCGTTGAGCCGCGCCCAGGCTTCGTCAGAGAACGGTTTTGTGATGCGCGGCGCCTCGCGAATGCGCTTCACGCTCATGTCGAATGCGAACTCGACCTCGGCAAAGCCGGCGCCACCGGAGATCGGCGCGGCCGAGCGATAATGCGGTGTTGCGGCAACCGGGATGTGCCCCTCGCCCGCGAGCATGCCGGAGGTCGCGTCGAACCCGATCCAGCCCGCGCCCGGAAGGTAGACCTCGGCCCAGGCGTGCAGATCGGTGAAATCGTTCTCAACCTCCGGCGGCCCCTCGATCGGATCGATGTCGGGACGGATCTGGACGAGATAGCCGGAGACGAAACGGGCGGCGAGCCCGAGATGGCGGAAGGTCTGGATCAAGAGCCAGGCGGAATCGCGGCACGAGCCGGCGCCGGAACTGAGCGTCTCCTCCGGAGACTGCACGCCCGGCTCCATGCGGATGACGTACCGGATCTTCTTCTGGAGCTCGCGATTGAGATCGACCAGGAAGTTGACGGTGTTCGGCGCTTCCTGCGGGATCGCATCGAGATATTGCGCAAACAAGCGATCGGGCTTGATGGTCTCGAGATAGGGCGCAAGCTCCGTCTTCAGGTCCTTCGGATAGGCGAACGGAAAGCTGTCGGCATAAGGCTCGACGAAGAAGTCGAACGGATTGACCACGGTCATCTGCGCCGTAAAATCGACCTCGAATTTCAGCTCGGTCGTCTTCTCCGGGAAGACGTAGCGCGCGAGCCAATTGCCCTGCGGGTCCTGTTGCCAGTTTACGAAATGATTGGATGGCGTGACCTTGAGCGAATAGCTCAGGATCGGCGTGCGAGTATGCGGCGCCGGCCGCAACCGGATGGTCTGCGGGCCGAGATCGATCGGGCGGTCGTATTTGTAGTGCGTGACGTGGTGTAGTGCGACGTAGATCGACACGGGGTGCGGTGCTCCAGCAGCTTTTTTGAGCAGAACACCTGATGTGAGCGCGATCAAGCACTAACAACGTGCAGACCGTGCCTATGGCGCAGGCTGCAGGTTTACTACATCGTCGCCCCTAACACCCACGGCGCGAACTCGGCGCCGCCAAAGTCAAAACTCTCGCTCTTGGTCGGCTGTCCCGAGGCCGTCTTGAGGATGAGATCGAAGATGCGCTGGCCGCACTGCTCGACGCTCTCCTCGCCTTCGAGGATGGTGCCGCAATTGACGTCCATGTCCTCTTCCATGCGCTTGTACATGGGCGTGTTGGTGGCGAGCTTGATCGACGGCGCCGGCTTGCAGCCGAACACACTGC
Organism: Bradyrhizobium sp. 137; assembly: GCF_023074095.1. Classification (NCBI taxonomy): domain Bacteria; kingdom Pseudomonadati; phylum Pseudomonadota; class Alphaproteobacteria; order Hyphomicrobiales; family Nitrobacteraceae; genus Bradyrhizobium; species Bradyrhizobium sp. 137. The sequence continues at coordinate 12,313 of NZ_JADPKU010000120.1, read as the reverse complement.
CGCGCCCGGTCGTGAAGCAGACGAGATTGGCGCCGCCTGCGACCTGGCCGGTCGCTGCAACCGGGTCGTAGCCGGGCGTGTCCATAAAGACAAAACCCTTCTTGGTGACGGGCTCGGCGTAGCGCAGCACCTCGACGAGATTGGTGGTGCCGGCCTTCGCCATTGCGCCGAGCGATTTTTCCAGGATGGTGGTGAGGCCGCCGGCCTTGTTGCCGGGGCTTGGATTGGCGTTCATCTCAGCGCCTTCGCGCGCGGTGTATTCGTCCCACCAGCGCATGAGGTCGACCAGCTTCTCGCCGACCTCGCGGCTGACGGCGCGGCGCGTCAGCAGATGCTCGGCGCCATAGGTCTCCGGCGTTTCCGACAGGATCACGGTGCCGCCGTGACGGACGACGAGGTCGCTGGCAGCACCGAGCGCGGGATTGGCTGATACACCGGAATAGCCGTCCGAGCCGCCGCATTGCAGGGCCACGGTGAGCTCGCTTGCCGGCACGGATTCGCGCCTGACCTTGTTGGCATCGGCGAGCGCCTCGCGCACGAAGGCGATGCCCGCCTCCACCGTCTTGCGCGTGCCGCCGACCTCCTGGATGTCCATCGCACGCAGGCGGCCGGCGAGCTTCTGCTCTTCCATCAGGCCGCCGATCTGGTTCACCTCGCAACCGAGGCCGAGCACGATGACGTGAGAGAAATTGACGTGCCGCGCATAGCCACCAAGCGTGCGGCGGAGCAGCGCCAGCGGCTCGTTCTGCGTCATGCCGCAGCCGGTCTTGTGGGTCAGCGCGACCACGCCGTCGACGTTGGGGAAATCGGCCAGCGGGTTGTCGCCGGTGAAGGGATTCTTCTTGAAGACGTCGGCAACGAGACTGGCGACATGCGCGCTGCAATTCACCGAGGTGAGGATGCCGATATAGTTGCGCGTGGCGACGCGGCCGTCCGGACGGCGGATGCCCTCGAAGGTCGCCGGCAGGTCGAAATTCGGCGTCGGCTTGACGTCGGCGCAATAGGCATAGTCCTTGGCGAAATCGCCCATGCCGCAATTCTGCGTGTGGACGTGCTGGCCCGGCGCGATCGGCACCGTGGCAAAGCCGATGATCTGGCCGTAGCGCTTGATTGGCTCTCCCAATGCGATCGGCTTGATCGCGACCTTGTGGCCGGAGGGAATGCGATCGACCGTGATCACGCCGTCGGCGACCATTGTGCCGGGCGGCAGGCTCGCGCGCGCGATCAGCACGCCATCATCGGGATGCAGGCGGATGACGGGGCTAATGGTCATGGGAGGTCTCCTTGGGTCTTCAAAATATCGTGCGCCGGACGCAGCGCAGCGTGAAAGGATGCACTGCTGATCCCGGGCCCATTGTCACGTCAGCCTTGTCACGCCAGCCTTGCGCAGCAACTGGGTCGCGGCTCTGCGGTGCATCGCCATAGCGGTCAAAGACGCGCGTAAACGCGCTTTTGTCGCTGCACCGCGTCCGGGACACGCTAGATCACGCCTTCCCGCCTGATTCCTTGCGGGTCGCATTCACCTGCATCTTGGCGTAGGTCGTCATCAGACCGACCTCGTTCGACAACGTCACCAGCTTGAAGCCCATATTGATGGCGCGCGCTGCGCCTTCGGCGCCGCTGCAATGGATGCCCGGGTTGAGGCCGCGCTTGCCGCACTCCTTGATGATCTTCTCGTAGATCGCGAGGATCTCCGGCTCGCTGCGGTCGAGCTTGGGCTCGAGGCCGTAGGAGAAGCCGAGGTCGGACGGGCCGATATAGACGCCGTCGATGCCCTCGACGTCGAGGATCGCTTCCATGTTCTCGACCGCGGTCCTGGTCTCCATCATCGGCAGCAGCACGATCTCGTCGTTGGCCGTCTTCTGGTAGGAGCCTGCGGTGCCGTACATGCCGGCGCGGATCGGACCGTTGGAGCGCACGCCCTTCGGCGGATATTTCGAATAGGAGACCAGGTTCCGGGCTTCCTGCGGCGTATTGACCATCGGGCAGATCACGCCATAGGCGCCGCCGTCGAGCACCTTGCCGATGATGCCGGGCTCGTTCCAGGGCACGCGGACCATCGGGGTGATCGGATGCTTGTCCATGGCCTGGAAGCACTGGACCATTGACAGATAGTCCTGCACGCCATGCTGCATGTCGACGGTGACGCTGTCGAAGCCGCATTGCGCGACCATCTCGGCCGAGAAGCCAGAGGGTATAGCGAGCCACGCGTTGACCACGGCCTTGCCCGACTTCCAGATTTCCTTGACCTTGTTCGCCACGTTGCCTTCCTTCTTTGTTGTTTGAACCTTCGTCACCATGACGAGCGCCGCGACAGCACAACCCCGCTGTTACCGCGAACTGGATCGCCGCGCTACGCTCGCAATGGCGCAAGACCTATGCGGTCGCCCTCTGGATGCTGACTTCGCTGACGCCGACCTCGCGGGCCGTGTTCACTATTGCCGCCCAGGTGTCATCCGGCAAGGGGATGCCGTTTTTCGTGCGTTCCGCGCGGATTTTCCGCTCGGGATCGCCGGGAATCAGCACCCGATCGACGTCGGCCATCGGCTTGGTGGCGCGTATGAAATCGACATAGCGCGAGACTTCGTCGTCGAAAAGGTTGGAGGTATCGACCACCTTCGGATCGACATAGAACGCCAGCATGCCGTTGGCAAAGCGCCGCCCGCCCGATGTGGCCCCGGTTCCAGTCAGCGCACCGCCCAAGAGCTCGCATATGAAGGCGAGCCCCGATCCCTTGTGCTCGCCGAAGGCACGGATGGCGCCTGTGCCCTTGGTATGATCGCGCGGTCCCGCCGGCGTGTAGGGGCCGTAGAGCACGACTGGGTCCTCGCTCAGGCTGCCGTCGGAATCGACCAGCGCGCCTTTCGGCAGCTTTTTGCCGCCACGGCTTGCGACCAGCACCTTTCCTTCGGCGACGACCGAGGTCGCGAAGTCCAGCACGATCGGATCCTGACCCGCGCGGGGGATGCCGACGCAATATGGCGCAGTCGACAGCCGCTTCTCGACGCCGCCGAACGGCGCAACCAGCAGCGAGCCCGCCGCATTGACGAAGTGCACCGAGATCAGCCCTTCGGCGGCAGCCATCTCGGCCCAGTCGCCGACACGGCCGATATGGCCGGCGTTGCGCAGCGCGACCGCGGCAAGCCCCGCCTTCTTGCACTTGTCGAGGCCGATCCGAACCGCCTGCGGCGTCACGGTCTGGCCGTAGCCGAACTTGCCGTCGACCACCGCGAGCGAGGGCGTGTCCAGCACCACTTCCGCGTTCTGGTTGGGCACGACCGCGCCGGATTTCTGCCAACGGATGTAGACGGGCACGCGGATCACGCCGTGACTGTCATGGCCGGTCAGGTTCGCTGTTGTGAGGTAGGTGGCGATGCGCCTGGCTTCCTCCGGCGAGGACTGCGCATGCGCAAAGACCTCGCTGACGAAGTCGATCAGCCTCTGGACTTGAATGGTGACCATGACGGTCTGCTTACCTCTACCCGCTGCCGATTTTGCAGCGATCGGCTTGGGCGGCACTTTGAGCGAAAAAACGCGGCCATGTCCATGGCTCGCACCGCGCGCTCGCGCATATCAGCTTTCACTCCTCGGCACTTGCCCCCTCGCCGCTGCCGAGCCCTGCGAGACTCTGTTCGAGCTCGCCAAGCATGTCCTGCAACTCGACGAGTTTGCGTGCGCCAAAGCGTCGCGTGATCTCGGCATAGATCGCCTCCGACGTCGGCGCCACGGAGGCCATCAGCTTCACGCCTTCTTTCGAGATCGAGACCATGCTGCGGCGCTGGTCCGCCTTGGCGGTCTTGCGCTCGATCAGATTGCGCGCTTCGAGGTCGCGCAGGATGCGTGACAGGCTCGGCCCGAGCAGGAACGCCGTGCGCGCGAGTTCCGTGACCTCGGCCGCCTCGATGCCGGCCAGCGCGCGCAGGATGCGCCATTGCTGCTCGGTCAAGCCGTGCTCGCGCAGTGAGGGGCGGAATTGCCGCATCACCGCCTCGCGTGCCCGCAGCAGCGACATCGGCAGTGAACGCGAGAAGTCGCGCATCGGCACCTGCCGCGCGGCAGGCGCGTTTTCGCCGGCGGGATCGGCGGGTTTCTTCGTCATGATACCCTTTCAAGCTGCAAAATCTTCGCAATGCAGCAAGCGCGAATTGTGTTTGACGCATTCATTTAACATGTTAAGTATCTCCGGGCACCCCGATTTGTAAGATCACAAATGGCGCTTTCCAACGACGATATCCAAGCTTGCGCGAGGCGTCTGCACCAGGCGGAGAAGACTCGCACGCAGATCCGGCAGCTCTCGCAGGATTTTCCTGGGATCACCATCGCTGACGCCTACGCGATTCAGAAGGCTTGGGTCGACGTCAAGATCGCCGAGGGGCGGATCGTCAAAGGCCACAAGATTGGCCTGACCTCGAAGGCGATGCAGAGCGCGCTCGATATCGACGAGCCGGGTTCCGGCGTGCTGCTCGACGACATGTTCTTTGCTGATGGCGGCCCCGTCCCGACGGAGCGCTTCATCGCGACGCGCGTCGAGGCGGAGCTCGCCTTCGTCATGAGCAAGCGCCTTTCAGGACCCGGCTGCACGATGTTCGACGTGCTGAACGCCACCGACTTCGTGGTGCCGGCGCTGGAGATTTTGGACACGCGCATCGAGCGGGTCGATCCGAGGACCAAAGCGACGCGGAAGATTTTCGACACCATCGCCGACAACGCGGCGAATGCCGGCATCGTGCTCGGCGGGCGGCCGATACGGCCGCTGGACGCCGATTTACGCTGGATCGGCGCGCTGTGTTTCCGGAACGGCCAGCTCGAGGAAACCGGACTTGCCGCCGGCGTGCTCAACCATCCCGCAACCGCCGTGGCCTGGCTCGCGAACAAGATCGCACCGCTCGGCCATGCGCTGGAGCCCGGACAGGTCGTGCTCGCCGGCTCCTTCATCCGCCCGATCGAGACCCGCAAGGGCGACACAATTCAGGCCGATTATGGCGCCTACGGCTCGGTGAGCTGCTACTTCGCTTAGACGGACAATAAGAAGACAGGGAGTGAAACCGCGATGCCGCATTTCACCATCGAATATTCCGCCAATCTCGATGGCCGCCTCGACATGGGCCTGGTATGCGAAGTCGTGCGCAAGGCAGCGGTCGAGACCGGCATCTTCCCGCTCGGCGGCATCCGCGTTCGCGCCGTCAGGTGCGAGCATTACGCGATCGCGGACGCGCGGCAGGACTACGGCTTTCTCGACATGGTATTGCGCATCGGCGAGGGCCGCGATCTCAAGACGCGCCAGAAAGCCGGCGAGCACGTATTCCAGGCGCTCTCAAAACATCTCGACCCCGTCTTCGCTGCCAGCAAGTTCGCCTTGTCGTTCGACATGCAGATCAACGACAAGGACACGAGCTGGAAGCGCAACAACATCCACGACGCCCTGAAAGTGGAGGCCGCAAATGGATAAGCCCGCGCCAAAAGCCGACGTGTTCCAGGCCAACCGCGACCGCCTCGCACCGCTGCTGAAAAAGCTCCGCGCGGACGGCATCGGTCACATCATCGACGGCAAGATCGAGCCATCGATCTCTGGCGAGACCTTCGAGACCAAGTCGCCGGTCGATGGCGCGACGCTCGCGAGCGTCGCCCGCGGCAATGCCGAGGACATCGATCGTGCGGCCACTGCTGCCGCGCTGGCCTTCAAATCCTGGCGCGACATGGGCCCGGCTATGCGGCGCAAGCTGCTGCATCGGGTCGCCGACGCGATCGAGGACAATGCCGATGACATCGCGGTGCTCGAATGCATCGACACCGGCCAAGCCTATCGCTTCATGGCCAAGGCCGCCATCCGCGCCGCCGAGAACTTTCGGTTCTTCGCCGACAAATGCGCCGAGGCGCGCGACGGCCTCAACACGCCGAGCGACGAGCACTGGAATGTCTCGACGCGCGTGCCGATCGGCCCGGTCGGCGTGATCACGCCGTGGAACACGCCGTTCATGCTCTCGACCTGGAAGATCGCCCCTGCCCTGGCAGCCGGCTGTACCGTCGTGCACAAGCCGGCCGAGTGGTCGCCGGTGACGGCCTCCATTCTGGCGAAGCTCGTCAAGGAAGCCGGCATTCCCGATGGCGTGCTCAACACCGTGCACGGCTTTGGTGAAGAGGCCGGCAAGGCGTTGACCGAACATCCCGCCATCAAGGCGATCGGCTTCGTCGGCGAGAGTGCGACGGGCTCGGCGATCATGATCCAGGGCGCGCCGACCTTGAAGCGCGTGCATTTCGAGCTCGGCGGCAAGAACCCCGTGATCGTGTTCGATGACGCCGATCTCGACCGCGCGCTCGATGCGGTGGTGTTCATGATCTACTCGCTCAATGGCGAGCGCTGCACCTCCTCCAGCCGCCTGCTGATTCAGCAGAGCATCGCCGAGACATTCGTGGAGAAGCTGACCGCGCGCGTGAAGGCGCTGAAGGTCGGCCACCCCCTCGATCCCGCAACCGAGATCGGGCCGCTGATCCACGAGCGTCACCTCGCAAAGGTTTGCTCTTATTTCGACGTCGCGCGCCAGGACGGCGCGACGATCGCGGTCGGCGGCAAGCCCTGTGACGGCCTCGGCGGCGGACATTACGTCGAGCCGACGCTGGTGACCGGTGCGCATGGCAAGATGCGGGTGGCGCAGGAGGAGGTGTTCGGCCCCTTCCTGACCGTGTTGCCGTTCCGTGACGAGGCGGACGCGATCGAGATCGCCAACGACATTCGCTATGGCCTCACCGGCTATGTCTGGACCAACGACATGGGCCGCGCCCTGCGTGTCGCGGACGCGCTGGAGGCCGGCATGATCTGGCTGAACTCGGAAAACGTCCGCCACCTGCCGACGCCGTTCGGCGGCATGAAGGCCTCAGGCATCGGCCGCGACGGCGGCGACTATTCGTTCGATTTCTACATGGAAACCAAGCACGTCTCGCTGGCGCGGGGCACGCACAAGATTCAGAAGCTGGGAATCTAGGAAAACCGTCGTTTTGGGGCGTGCGAAGCACGAACTATGGTGCGCAATTGCGCACCTGAGAACCTCGAGATTCCGGGTTCGGCTCAACGAGCCGCCCCCCCGGATGACTGATACAAGGGGAAACGCAAATGCCCATACCGCAACACGTCTTCGAGCCGCCGTTCAACATCATTCGCTCCAGCCATGTCGTGCTCGACGTCACCGATCTGAAACTGAGCCGCGAGTTCTACGAGACCATTGTTGGCCTGCATGTCGAGGACGCCGACGACAATGTCGTTTATTTGCGCGGAGCTGAAGAGCATCAGCATCACTCGCTCGTCCTGCGCAAGGCCGCAGCGCCCGCCTGCGCGCGGCTCGGCTTCAAGGTCGGCAACGACAAGGATCTCGACAAGGCGGCCGCATTCCTCTCCGAGAACGGTCTCGCCTACGGCTTCGCGGACCAGCCGTTCCAGGGCCGCACTCTGCAATTCACGGACCCCTTCGGCTTCCAGATCGAGCTCTATGCAGCGATGGACCGCCGGCCACACCTCTTGCGCCGCTACGATCTCTACAGAGGCTGCCACCCGCAGCGGCTCGACCATTTCAACGTCTTCGCCGCCGAGGTGCAGGACACCGTCGATTTCTACGCCCGGCTCGGCTTCCGGCTGACCGAATATGCCGAGGAGGACGGACCGAACGGACGTATCGCCGCAGCCTGGATGCATCGCAAGGGCAACGTCCACGACTTCGCCATCACCAACGGCAAGGGCCCTCGCCTGCACCACTTCGCCTATTGGACGCCGACGGCGATGAACATCATCCATCTCTGCGACGTCATGGCCTCCCAGGGCTTCGTGAAGAACATCGAGCGCGGCCCCGGACGCCACGGCATCTCGAATGCGTTCTTCCTTTATGTGCGCGACCCTGACGGCCACCGGCTCGAGCTCTACACCAGCGATTACTTCACGGGCGATCACGACCACGAGCCGCTGCGCTGGTCGCTGCGCGATCCGCGCCGGCAGACGCTGTGGGGTGCCCCCGCGCCGCGCTCCTGGTTCGAGCAGGGCTCGCCCTTCACTGGCCAGGCCGTGCGCGAGCCGAAATTCGTGGCCGACGTGCTGGTGGCAGACTGATGACACTCCCTCGCCTCGCCACCTATTCCGTCGAGGGGGCAACGCGCTACGGCGCGGCCGTCGATCGCGGCGTGGTCGATCTCTCCGCGCGCCACGCCAAGGATTTTCCGACGCTGCGCGAGGTGATCGCGGCCGGGAAGCTGACGAGCCTTGCCGAGGAAGCCGCAGGCCGCTCGCCGGATCATCCCCTCCGCGAGATCACCTTTCTGCCGCCAGTGCCCGCGCCGGAAAAGATCATCTGCATCGGCGTCAACTATCCCGATCGCAACGCCGAGTACAAGGATGGCCAGGACGCGCCGAAATACCCGAGCATGTTCATGCGGAGCCCACGCTCCTTCGTCGGCCATGGCACGCCGCTGGTGCGGCCGCGCGCCTCCGCACAGCTCGACTATGAAGGCGAGATCGTGCTGGTGATCGGCAAGGAAGGCCGGCACATTGCGGAGAGCGCAGCGCTCGATCACATCGCCGCGCTCACACTCTGCAACGAAGGCTCGGTGCGCGACTGGCTGCGTCATGCCAAGTTCAACGTCACGCAGGGCAAGAACTTTGATTCCAGCGGCAGCCTCGGGCCATGGCTCGTGCCCTATACAACGGAATCCCAGATCGCCGACATTCGCCTCACCACGCATGTCAACGGTGAGCTCAGGCAGGACGATCGCACCAGCCGCTTGATGTTCCCGTTCCGCTACCTCATCAACTATATCTCGACCTTTGCCACCCTCGTCCCCGGCGACATCATCGTCACCGGCACGCCGACCGGCGCCGGCGCGCGGTTCGATCCGCCGCGCTACCTGAGGCCGGGCGATATCGTCGAGGTCGAAGCAGAAGGCATCGGGCTCTTGCGCAACGGCGTCGTCGACGAAGCCTGATCAACCATCGAAGTGGAATAGCACCATGACCACTCTCACCGGCGGCGAAGCGATCGTAAGCGGCCTCGTCGCCCACGGCGTCGACACCGTGTTCGGCCTGCCCGGCGCGCAGGTCTACGGCCTGTTCGATGCCTTCCACCAAGCCCAGCTCAAGGTGATCGGCGCGCGGCACGAGCAGGCCTGCGGCTACATGGCGTTCGGCTATGCGCGCTCCAGCGGCAAGCCCGGCGTGTTCAGCGTGGTGCCTGGCCCCGGCGTGCTCAACGCCAGCGCGGCGTTGCTCACCGCGTTCGGCTGCAACGAGCCGGTGCTCTGCGTCACCGGCCAGGTGCCGACGCCATTTTTGGGCAAGGGTCGCGGCCATCTCCACGAGATGCCGGACCAGCTCGCGACCCTGCGCACTTATGTGAAATGGGCAGACCGTATCGAATATCCCGGCAATGCGCCGACGGTCGTCGCGCGCGCCTTTCAGGAGATGATGTCGGGGCGGCGTGGGCCTGCGTCTGTCGAGATGCCGTGGGACGTCTTCACCCAGCGCGCCGAAACCGCCGCCGCACAGATGCTGGAGCCGCTGCCCGCGCCGCTGCCTGATCCTGACCTGATCAAGCAGGCCGCCGCGCTGATCAAGACCAGCAAGGCGCCGATGATCTTCGTCGGCAGCGGCGCGATCGAGGCGCGCGAGGAGATCCTCGAGCTCGCCGAGATGATCGATGCGCCCGTCGTTGCCTTTCGCAGCGGCCGCGGCATCGTCTCCAATGCGCACGAACTCGGACTCACCATGGCTGCTGCCTATAAGCTGTGGCCGAACACTGATTTGATGATCGCAATCGGCACCCGCGCGGAGCTGCCGGCCTCTGGCTTTCGCTGGCCCTATCAGCCGAAGGGACTGAAATCCATTCGGATCGATATCGATCCGGCCGAGATGCGGCGGCTCGCCTTCGATACCGCCATCGTCGCCGATGCCAAGGCTGGCACGGCCGATCTCGTCACCGCCGTGAAGAAGGCCGGCTATGCGAGAAGCCGCAGCCGGCGGGGAGACATCCGCGAGGCCGCCGCAACCGCGCAACAGGAAATCCAGCGCATCCAGCCGCAGATGGCGTATCTCAACATCCTGCGCGAGGTGCTGCCGGCGAATGCGATCGTGACAGATGAATTGTCGCAGTTCGGCTTCGCCTCCTGGTACGGCTTTCCGGTCTATCAGCCGCGCACCTTCATCACGTCAGGCTATCAGGGCACGCTCGGCTCGGGCTTTCCGACTGCGCTTGGCGCCAAGGTCGCGAACCCTGACAAACCCGTCGTCGCCATCACCGGCGACGGCGGCTTCATGTTCGGCGTGCAGGAGCTCTCGACCGCCGTGCAGTTCAACATCGGCGTGGTGACGCTGGTGTTCAACAACAACGCCTACGGCAATGTCCGCCGCGACCAGCGCGAGCGGTTTGACGGCCGCGTGGTGGCTTCGGATCTCGTCAATCCGGATTTCGTCAAGCTCGCGGAATCCTTCGGCGTTGCCGCTGCGCGCGTCACCGCGCCGGACCAGTTCAAGGCGGCGATGGAGAAGGCGCTCGCCCATGGCGGGCCGTATCTGATCTCGGTGGAAGTGACGCGGGACTCCGAAGTCAGTCCCTGGGCGTTCATTCACCCGCCGAAGCCGTAGTTGTCCTCATGGTGAGGAGGCGCGAAGCGCCGTCTCGAACCACGAGGTCCCCCGCTGCGGCGGCTCGGGCCTCCATCCTTCGAGACGCTTGCTTCGCAAGCTCCTCAGGATGAGGGGATGGACTAGCGTGTTTGTCGAAACGTCAAATTGATTCGCTTCCGGCCGAGCAGAGCATGCTCGCCGTCGGCGAGCGGCGCGACGCCGTGATAAGCGAGCCTGCTAGTCCCGCCCCAGACCACGACGTCACCATGGACGAGGCGGAAGCGGCGCGGCTTGTCGCTGCGCGCCAAGCCACCGAACAGGAAGGTTGCGGGCAGGCCGAGCGAGACCGAGACAATCGGGGCCGAATAGTCGAGCTCGTCCTTGTCCTGATGCAGCGACAGCCGCGTGCCGGGCTCGTAGCGGTTGACGAGGCAGGCATCGGGCGCGAAGTCTTTGAAGCCGCCCTGCTCCGCCGCGCGGCGGGCGAGATCACGGAATACTGCCGGCATCGCCGGCCAATGCTCGCCGTTTCGCGGATCGATTGGATCATAGCGATAGCCGGTGTGATCGGTGATCCAGCCGCGCTCGCCGCAATTGGTCATCGCCACCGACATCTGATAGCCGCCGGGCGTGGTCATGCGCCGAAACGGCGATTGCGCCACGATGGCGCGCACGGCTTCGATCAACTCGCTCTCGATCGGCGTGACGAAGCCGCGCAGCAGCACGGCGCCGTCAGCGATCTCCTCGCGCAATGGCTGCGCCTCGGCGACGCTATCGAACAAATCCGCAGTCAATCGCCTCACTCATTTGGCATCATGAAAGATCACACCCAGCGTGTGGCCCTGGCCGGAGCGAATCCGGCTGACGCCGTGACGCAGGTTAACCCGGTATGTCCCGCGTGTCCCCTGCACCGGGCGGTGATGCACGGCGAAGGCGACGGCGTCGCCCTGCGCCAGCGGCACCACCTCGGCGCGCGACTGCATGCGCGGCCGCTGCTCGGTCAGCACGAATTCGCCGCCGGTGAAGTCGCGCCCCGGCTCTGACAGCAGAATCGCGACCTGGATCGGGAACACATGCTCACCATAGAGATCCTGGTGCAGGCAATTGTAGTCGCCGGCCTCATATTGCAGCAGCAGCGGCGTCGGCCGGCTCTGGCCTGCTTCGTGGCAGCGCTTGAGGAACGCCGCATGCGCGGCGGGATAGCGGATGTCGATCCCCATCGCCTCGTTCCAGCGATTGGCGACGCCCTGAAGCTGCGCATAAAGCACGGGGCGCAATTGCGCAATCAGGTCGGGGAGCGGATAAGAGAAGTACTTGTATTCGCCGCGGCCAAAGCCGTGGCGCCCCATGACGATGCGGCTGCGGAAGTGCGTGTCGTCTGGATAGAGCGCGGCGATGCTACGGCATTGCTCCGGCGTCAGCAGGCCTTTCAGGACAGCGCAACCCTGGGCGTCGAGTTCGGCGGTGATTTGCGGCCAGTCGAGGGCGTTGACCTGGGCGGAAGGGTCAGCGGATGGCTTCTGGGGTGATTTGCGTGCGGTTGCTGTCATGGCCAGGACTTTCGCAAGACTGCCCTACCCGCCGCCACCCGATTCCCGACTATCTCCCCGTCATTGCTGTCGATGTTCAATAATTCGCTGATTGGATCGCGGTGGTCTTGGTAGCGGCGAAGGCCTTGGGAGTTTGTCCTGCCAAGGCCTGATGGGGTCTGTGGTT
>NZ_JADPKU010000113.1:0-52914 GCF_023074095.1 Bradyrhizobium sp. 137 | reverse complement strand
CGACGGCTTCTCCGTCCTCTACAAGCGAACATCCCGCCTATTCGCCGATCTCGCCCAGGCGCGCGGCGAAGGCCGTCTGGCGCGCCAGATCGCCGCGCTTGAGCGCGTCAATCTCCTCATCCTCGACGACTGGGGACCTGAACCGCTCACCGCCGACCAGCGCCGTGATCTGCTTGAGATCGTCGATGATCGCTATGACAAGGGATCCTTGTTGATCACAAGTCAGGTCCCCGTGTCGCAATGGCATGACGTCATTGTCGATCCCACCCTCGGCGATGCGATATTGGACCGCATCATTCACAATGCCCACCGCATCGAGCTCAAAGGCGATAGTCTACGGCGTCGGGCTGGCGAAAAGAAAAAACCGTGAGCACCTCGCGCACGATCGCCCCGCCGGCCCACAGGCCCCTCCCGCGCGCGTCGCTACGTCGCTCATGGGGGCACTCCGCGCCGCGCACGGGGCCCTCCCATGGACCGCAGGAACGATCTTCGGACCAACCCGCCAGCCTTGACGAGGAGACCATTTCCAGCACACATAAACCCGTCAGCCGTGTTCGCCTCCGCACCTGATCACGATCACTGGAATCCGTGATCACCATCGCCTGGAACACCTGATCACCATCCCTGGAATGCGCACCAGACCGTCTCGTCGACATTCATCGCCGTGATATTAATCTTGAAATAGGGGTTATCGTGACCCTCCCAACCTCCAGGGCCGAAACCTGTATCAGCGTAGCCACCGTGAAGCTCCTCCCACGGCGGCAGATTGTCTGGGTTCCAACCGGTCCCAGGGATGCCCGTCATGCTAACCTGAAGCGGCCCCGGAATCTCAAGGAAGTCGCCCCAAGTTGTCCCTCCTTGGCTCTCTGGAGATCCGCACTAGCCTGACAAAAGGGCATGGACAAAGTCCTCACCGGCCTCGAGTCGGACGTAGATGATCTCCTCGATCTTCCCTCTCAGTCCTAGCCTTTTCATGTCATAGTTCTCCAGACTAAGCTAAAATCGCGTGCATCGCAGTTCCGGGCTTTTCGTTAGCGCCCGAGAGTCTTGCGGCACAATTGCGGGAAACCTCGGCCGAATATCCGCGGTAGGCCGCGCACTAAGGACGAAGGTTTGCGGACGAAGCGTCGCCGCTGACCTCCTGTTCACTCTTCGTCAAATCGGAACCGGACCTCGCCGGCATCGCTTACGATGCACCCTGCGGTGGGGTCGGCGAAATGCGCAGTCATCAGCTTCGTCGTCGTGTCGATCAGGCGGGCAATCAGGTTCCGTATCACCTGGGTTGCCGTCGCGGCGTCGTAGCCGGCGTTGAGCCAATCGGGCCGCGCGAGCTGGATCGGGTGGTGGACGGCGTCGCCCGTGAAGATCGCATCCTGAGATTGCGAGCAGAGGTAAAGGCCGCAATGGTGCTTGGTGTGGCCATGGAGAGGCATGTATCGCACCTCGTCCGGCATCTCGTTCTCGAGGGCATGGTCGTCTTCCACGAAGGTCGCCAAACCGTGGTCTACCACGGGCAGGACGCTGTCGTCCCATGCCAGCTTCCGGTACGCTTTTACAGCGCCTGTCTGGATGGCGTCGCGCCACCATTCGAATTCACCTTTGCTGATCAGGTAGCGAGCGTTGGGGAAGGTGGGGACCCATTCGCCGTTCAGCAGCCGCGTGTGCCACCCGATGTGGTCGGCGTGCAGATGCGAGCACATGACGAAGTCGACCTGTTCCGGATGGACACCTACGTGCGCGAGGTTCTCGAGGAAGGGCGTCCGCAAACGATGCCATGCGGGATAGTACGAACGTTCCTTGTCGTTGCCGCAGCAGGTGTCGAACAGGATCGTGTGGTGTCGCGTGCGGATCAGATATGCATGCGAGCGCAACTTCAGATTTCGAGTCCCCGCCTCCACGTGACGGGGACCAAGCCAGTGCTCATGTTCGGCGACGTCCTCGGGCGTTACGCCCACCAGCAGGTCACCTGGAGCGATGAGGGAGTCGTACTCCGGGATCGAGTCGACGCGAATGTCTCCGAACAACTGAGTCCTCATGCTGCAGCTCCGTTCGCCCGAAGCGCGCCGATCTCGTCGTCCTGGAAGCCGAAGCGCGCCAGCACCTCGTCTGTATGCTCCCCGAGCATCGGGGCGCGGATCGTTGGCCTATCTCCGATGCCCATCTCCACTGCCTTGGTCATGGTTCGATACTTCCCCACATTCGGGTGTTCGAGCTCGGTGACAAGACCTTCGGCCAGGACTTGAGGATGGTCGAACATCTCATCGATCGATCGGACTGCGATACAGGGGACCTTGCCAAGCATCAGGTCTTCCCATTCGCGGGCGGTGTGCCGCTTCAGGCCTTCCCTGATCCGCGGCTTGATCTCTTCCCTCAGAGCGGCGCGCTTCGTGAGCGTATCGAACCGCGGGTCCCCCAGCAGCTCCGGAAAACCGAGAAATTCACAAAGGTGCTTCCAAAAGGTCGGCGTGGTGGCCTGCAGGTAGAGGTAGCCTTCCTTGGTGGGATAAATCCCCGAGTAACTCGCCCCCCACCAGCGCTCGATGTTGCGAGGCTCCCCATCGGCCCATATGAACTGGCCAGCCTGCAACGCGATGGCGGACCGCAAGAGGGAGGCCCTCACATGCTGTCCTTCCCCCGTCCGCAGCCGATGGACGATGGCCGACAAGATCGCGATGGCGACCATTGAGGATGAATAGTAGTCGACGATCGAACCGTTGAGGATTTGCGGCGCCCCGTCGCCGCCCTGCATCGCCGCCAGGCCGGTGAAACACTGTAGCATGGTGTCGTAGCCGGGGTGATCCCGAAGCGGACCGTCTTCGCTCTCACCGTAACCCGTGAATGAGCAGTAAATCAGGTCCGGCCGCCGGTTGCGTAGTGTCTCGTAATCGATGCCAAGCCTTTTAGGCACCGAGGGACGGAAGTTGTGCACGACGACATCGACCCGGTCGACCAGCCGGTAAAAGGCCGCCAATCCCTCAGGGTTTTTCAGGTTAAGCACGATCGAGCGCTTGTTCCTGTTCGCTCCTATGAAACCTCTGTTTTCATTGGGCAAGGTCGATGGATATTGACGACCCATGTCGCCGCTCGGAGGCTCTATCTTGATGACGTCAGCTCCCACATCGCCAAGAAGAGTGCAGCCATACGGCCCTGCCAGGTACTGCGTCAGGTCGAGTACGACTATTCCTTGAAGGGCTTCCGTCATTTATTCGATCTCCGGTTCGGGTGCGATTTGTGAAATGTGTATTTCTGATGTGCAAACGCGCACCAACGCGCTCTTGTGCACCAGAAGTATTCAATAAGCGGGAATCTCGACCGCCGGAATGTCGCCAACGTCGATTCCGGCCGCCTGCGCCCTCTTGAGTACGTCCATCGCAACCCGGACGTTCGCATAGTCAACCAGCTTCGACTTATACCGAATAGCGGCCTCGCCACGGGCCACAGCATCAGCAAAAGCCGCGATGACATCGCGCGCCTCGCCGATTTCGCTTTTCGAGGGCGAGTAGATTTCATTGATGATGGGGATGTGGCTGGGGTGAATCGCGGAGGCAAAAGACGCGCCCATGCGCTTGGATCTTTCGCCGAGTCGCCGGACCAACTCGAGGTCATCCAACCGCCCCGCCATGGAGCCTTCAACGTGCACAACTCCGGCCGCGCGCACCTGCAGCACAGAATAGGCCCCGAAGGAAATCGCCTCGTCCGACTCCTCATCGAGTCGCAGACCAAGAGCGCGGGCTGGGTCTCCCCCCGGACCGGGGCCACATGCGGCGCCAGCCCGCTTAACGCGCTGCGACGCAATGCAGATGGCGTAGAGCTTGTACATCGCCACGGCCGTCTCGGCGTACGGGCAAATCTCTATTCCGCCAACCGGCAGCGCCCGCGACCGCTCCAGCTCTCCAAGAACCAGATCGAGTGCGGCAACATCCTCCGGATCCTCAGTCTTGGAGAGCATCACCCCGTCGAGACCGTCGATGACCACCGCGCTTAGATCATCCAGCATGAGTCCGGTTCGCCACCCATTGAGCCTCACAAAAAGCCCAATGGGCTTTGCCCGCAGCTCCTTGATCGCGTGCGCGACCGCCACGCGGGCGGCCGGCTTTTCCGCCAGCCCGACCGCGTCCTCCAGGTCGAGGATCAGGGCGTCGGCGCCATATTTGGGGGCCTTCAACATCCAGTCGAGCTTGTGTCCGGGCACGAACAGCATTGAGCGATAGCACTTAGCGTCTCGAAAGATCTGAGGCATAAGACTCCCTTAAAGTCTCAGTTTCGCTGCTCCATTATTTCTATAGCGAACCCTCGATTATTTTGATGCTATTGGCCGGACTTGGAGCCCAATTTCAGCGTTGGAACGGCATTTTCGAAGAATTTGTTCGGGTTGGCCCATGATGTAGCCGCGAAAAGCACTCGGCGCCACACTCTTGCTCGGGCGTGGACGTGAACGTGTTCTTGAATTGCGCTTTAGCTATCATAGGAAGCCACATGGGTCCGCGGCGTTGCCGACCTAAGCGCGTGATGAGGTCGCCTTCCCGAAGAGGTGAGCCTCTTGAAAACGAGTTCGCGGAACCGAGACCGCCTGATCGTAGCGTGAGTTATCTTACCGTGCTGTTTGCCTTTACGGCCGAATGTGTCGCGCACAAGACTTCTGGCCACTCCGGAGGATGAGTGCGCTTGCGTTGTCGCCAACGAGCATAGGCTGCGCTGTGTTTGGGTCCATCGCGATGGGGTTCAGATTGAACTCACCGGGCTCTGCGAAGCCGGCTGCGACTGAGGCAAACGTCGGTACGACCTTCAGTGGCCGCGCCGTCACCGTGGCCTCGTTCACGAAAGCGAGCTCTTTCTCGTCTAGCGGATCAGCTCCCCTGCGATACCAAGAGCGTAAAGCATCACGTCGCGATCGTTATAGCTGTATTTTTGGCCGAGTTTCTTCATGGCCATCAGCCGCTCATAGTCGATTGCCATTGTGATCTTTCCTCGCGCCAAGGCTTGGCCGAAATTATAGGGCTCGACTGCTTACGTTTGTTGCGAAGGACCAAGCAACGATCGTTGTGGCGTCAATCTCTCTCGTAGCTGAAAAGATCACTCCACGCCGCCTCTGTCCTCGAGCAGGCAGTGATATCCCTCTTTGCCGAACGTCTCGCGAGTCGAACCAAGCGTTGCAACTAACGCCGGCTCCCCCATCAAACTCCATTGAGCTTCTTTTTGGTGATGAGGCAGTCAACGGCGACTAGCTCAGCGCCGCCGGCAGAAAGGATGACGGGATTGATGTCGATCTCGCCGATCTCGTCGGCCAGATCGGTGCAGAGCGTGCCAAACTTGACAATACAGTCGGCCAATCCGTCCAAGTCTGTCTTTGCGCCACCCCGCGCGCCATGCAGGACCCTTGCGCCGCGTAGCCGCCCAATTGCAGATTGCACGTCGGCCGCATCGAAGGGCGGCAGCAGCACCTGCACATCCTTGAGTGCCTCAACCCAGATACCGCCCAATCCGAAGGCGATGACGGGCCCGAATTGCGGATCGAAAGTCGCACCCAGCATGATTTCTGGACCAGACTTGGCCATCTCCTGCACGACCACTCCGCCGATCTTCGCTTCGGGACGGTGCGAGCGGATCGAAGCCATGATTTGCTCGAACGCCTCCGCTGCTTTCTCCGCTGACGGAATATTCAAGATGACGCCGCCAATGTCGGTCTTGTGCACGATCTCAGCCGACTCGACTTTCATCACCAACGGAAAATTAAAAGTCCGTGCAATGCGCGCCGCCTCATCCGCCCGCGTCGCCAGCGCTTCGCGCGTGACGGGAATTCCGTAGAGAGCGAGCAAACGCTTACCCTCACGCTCCGTCAGTACGTCGCCCTTCGCCTCGCGCATGATGCGCAATGCCTCAGAATAGGAAGCGCTGCGCCGGCCCGACTGGGCGGAAAGACGATCGCCGGGTTTCCGGCTACGCTGAAAATCAGCATAGCCAATAAGAGCAGAGAGCGCCTTCAGCCCGGGAGCGAGCCCCTGAAGAAACGGCATGCCCGCGAATTCCGCTTTCGGCTCGATCATCGGATCCTTTGGATCGAGAGAGGTGTAGAAATGGCCACCGGCAAGACTCAGGATCGGGAAGACAACCTCTGGGGCCGCCGCAGCAGCCCGCGTCAAAGCCTTTCCAAGAGCGGAACCCATATCCAGGCAGGAAGGGAAGCCGCGACCCCAGATCACCATGTCATAGGCGCCACAGGTCGCCAGCGTGTTCAGCGACTCATCGATGATGTGCGTGTCATAGCCGCCCTGTGCGGTAAGATCGAGCGGATTGCCGACATTGCCGAACTCGGGAAAGACCGTTTCCAGATGAGCTCTCGCCGGTGCGGGCAGCGGCGGAAATTCTATGCCGTAGGAATCGGCGACATCAGACAAAATGCCGGCGGCGGTACCGGAAAAAGATGCGAAGGCGACGCGGCGGCCGCGGGGCCGCTTCGTCGCAGATAGCGCAACCGCGGTCTCGATCAGATCGTCGACCGTATCGACCCGGATGACACCCAATCGTTTCAGGACGGCGTCGATGGCCACGTCCGAGCCTACGAGAGAGCCGGTGTGAGCCAAAGCTGCCTGGCGCGCTTTTTCAGAGCGGCCAACCTTGATCATCACAATGGGCTTGCCCTTGTCGGCAGCGCGCTCACAAGCCTTGATGAATTGAACCGGTCGCCTGATCTGCTCGCAGTACGATGTGATGACGCGCGTGTCCTCCTCGTCGGCAAAATAGTCGATGAAATCTGCGACATCGAGGCATGCTTCGTTCCCCACTGTGACTACGCGGCCGATTCCGATTCCACGAGCCAGCAATGGCACGATCAGGCTATAGACAAGCGTGCCACTTTGCAGGATGGAACTAATTCCGCCTGCCTTCATCGAGTGAAAGTCCAGTGGGACTGCCATCAGCTGATTGGCCGCGTTCATCAAACCGAAGCAGTTTGGACCGACCACGGGGATGCCGGTTCGCTCGGCCCACTCCATAAGCCAGCGTTGCTTACTTGCCCCCTCCCCAGCTTGCTCGGCAAATCCGCTCGAGATGATCTGAATCGCTCGAACGCCAGCGGCTTCGCAATCCTCGAGAACCTCGGGAATGGCCTTGCTTGGAACGGCGACCATAGCGAGGCCAACCTGATGAGGTATGGCGGTCAAACTCGGATAGCACGGCACGCCTCCGATCTGCGTGTAACGCGGGTTCACTGCAACCACCTCGCCAGAGAAACCCCACTTCTTGATATTCGTGAGGATTTCTGTTGCGAAGCCTCCCTTCTGGGAGGCTCCTACAATGGCGACGGACTCCGGCCGAAAAAGCTGGCCAATCCTTTCCGCCGTTCCCTGCTGAAGGCGGTCCTGTCGTAGCACACGATCAACTTGCATATTCAACCCGCCGGCTCTTGTGGTTTGCGTAACGCTAGCCTCTCTTAACGAGGTCCGGCCTATCGCGCGATGGCTTGCTCGCCGAAGAGCCCTCCGAGCGAGGCGAGCCGCTGAAGCTGGTGGTCGGTATCTCCGAATAAGGTGTCGATCATCGTCACATGTTTAAAATAGTGGCCGATGCTGTATTCCATGGTCATACCGATGCCACCGTGCAGCTGGATAGCCTGCCGTCCGAGCGCTTTCGACGACTGCCCAATCTGGGCTTTTGCCGCCGAGATCGCCCGCTCACGCTCAGTCACATCACTCTCTCCTGCCATCATGGTGGCGTACAGCGCCATAGAACGCGACTGCTCCAATTCAACGAACATATCCACCGCGCGGTGCTGCAGCACTTGGAAGGAACCGATCGTCGTGCCGAACTGCTTGCGCGTCTTCATGTAACCAACGGTGATGGTATGCATTTCAGCGAAGCAGCCGACCGCCTCAGCGCACAAGGCCGCAACCGCTTCGTCTGCAACTCGCGAAATGACTGGGAAAGCACCTGCTGGGTCGCCGATAACATCAGCTGCCGGAACGTTGACGTTCTGAAATGTAATCTCGGCCGCGCGGAGCCCGTTCTGTGTCGGATAGCCCTGACGCATGAGACCCGGAGCTTTAGCGTCGACCATGAAAAGCCCAATGCCGCCCTTTTCCCGCGCGGTGCCCGCAGTTCGCGCTGATACTATGATCTTGTCCGCTACATCGCCGTGCAGGACAAGACCCTTGGCCCCATTGAGAACCCAGCCTTCGCCGTCTCTCTTGGCCTGAGTTTCAACATCGAAGAGGTCATATCGCGACTGAGGCTCGGTGTAACCGAAGGCCAGTTTCATTCGGCCTTCCGTAACAGCGGGAACGAGCTTCGTTTTCTGCGTTTCGTTTGCTGCATGCCGCAGGATACCGCCTGCGAGTACTACGGTCGCGAAATATGGCTCGAGGATAAGAGCCTTGCCGAAAGCTTCCATGACAATCATCGTCTCGACTGCCCCCGCGCCGAGCCCGCCATGAGCCTCCGGAAATGGCAGCCCGAGAAGCCCGAGCTCAGCATAGCGCGCCCACATCGCCTCACTGAATCCCGTCTTCTCAGATCGGTACTTGCGGCGATCCTCAAAGCTATAATGCTCACGCATCAGGCGGTCGACGCCATCCTTAAAGAGCCTTTGCTCCTCGGAAAGATCAAGATCCACTAAAAACCCTCCTGAAACGGGGCCGCACCTTTGCCCCTGAAAACTCTTTAGAGCACTGCGCAGGCAGCATCTGGTGATTATGCCGAGGCGTTAGAGTCCAAGGACAACCTTTGCGATGATGTTCTTCTGGATCTCGTCCGAGCCGCTATAGATCGGCACCTTACGCCCGTTGAAATAAGCAGGCGCGATCGGTCCAGCCCAGTCGGGACCGATCGAGGCCTCCCCGCGCTGAAACTCTTCCTCTGATTGATAGGGCAGCGCGTAAGGGCCGATCACATCCATCAGAAGCTCAGCGGTCGCCTGCTGGATCTCCGAACCCTTGATCTTAAGGATCGAGCTCGCAGGATCCTGCGTACCCTTTTCGAGCTTCGATTGGTTGGCCACGACGCGAATCTGCGTCATCTCAAGCGCCTTGAGCTGAACCTCGACCGCGGCAATCTTCTTGCGAAAATCGGCCCTGTCGATGAGCCGCTCGCCACCGAGGCGAGTCCGCGAAGCAAGCTCCTTAATACGCCGGATGCGCTCCTTCGAAAGGCCAACGCAAGCTATCGTGACGCGTCCGTTGCCAAGGACAAACTTGGCGTAATCCCAGCCGCGATTTTCCTCTCCCACGAGATTCTCGACAGGAACCCGCACATCGTCGAAGAAAACCTCACAAACTTCGGGATAGCCGTCGAACAACTGGATTGGACGCACGGTAACGCCAGGCGACGTCAGGTCGATCAGGAGGAACGAGATGCCCCGCTGCTTCTTGGCATCAGGATCAGTTCTAACCAGGCAGAAGATCCAGTTGGAGTATTGCGCCAACGAAGTCCAGATCTTCTGGCCATTGACGACATAGTGGTCCCCGTTGCGCACGGCCCGCGTTTTGAGCGACGCCAGATCGGAACCAGCCCCCGGCTCCGAGAAGCCCTCGCACCACCAATCATCGACGTTCACAATGCGTGGCAGGAAGTACTTCTTCTGCGCTTCATTGCCGAAGGTATAGATGACCGGACCAACCAGGTTAATGCCGCTACCGGCCGGCTCCGGCGCCGGAGTCTGACTAACCTCCTCTCCGAAGATGTACTGCTGGACTGGCGTCCAACCCTTGCCGCCGTACTCCACGGGCCAGTGCGGCACCGCCCATCCCTTTTGCGCCAGAATACGGGTCCAGCGCACCTTGTCATCTTTGCTAGGGTGTCTGCCCGCAATGAGCTTATCGCGGATGTCTGCCGGAATTGCGGAGCGGCAGAATGCCCGAACCTCGTCGCGAAAGGCGAGTTCGTCAGCTGTAAAATTCAGATCCATCGTTGCTTCCTAATTGCGCCACGCAGCGCCGATCCTATTGGCAATATATCTAAGGCTTGAAGCCAAAAGTCTTTAATCCGGGTGGCGTGCGCCAAAAAGCTGCGCAAAGTCGGCATAATGCGCATATACCCTGCGCTTCTGAGCCGAGTTGTCACGGTGACCGGCACGATCGAGTATGAGAGACACCAAGAGTTCTGTCGACGGCCCGGTTCTACAGGCTCGCCTTTCTTGTTTGCGGAGATCCCAACCCATCGGCGCCTCAGCTGTTGGCGCGGACTGAAAATCTAGTAGCAGCAAAGCGCCACTTGCTGCTGAAGAGTCCGCTGATGTCGGGCTCATCCTGAAGAGCTATCACCGATGTGGATGTGTTTATAGGCGCCGGCCGCGTTGCGCACTTCTGCAGCTGCACACCTGAATTATAGGGTGAGCACGGCGGATTTCTTGTAAGAACGGTATCAAGGTTTTGTTGATGTAGCTGACGATCAGGCGTTCTCCTTCGTCAATCTCAGCGAAGATGCCCGCCAGCGCGATCGAATCATGGCGGCATTGTGCCGAGACATGATGGTCCAGGGCGCGGGCGCAAACCCGGTCTTGCCAAGGGTTGCCCAAGGGTGTGCAGCGTCCGGAACAAGCATATCAGTCTCAATGAGCAATTCTGGTGACAAGCGTCATGTCTGACGGCAGCGATGAGTTTTGTCTGGGTCAGCGGTCCAGACATGAGTAGTTTGGCTCGTCGATTCTGCGAGATAGCAGTTGATGGCGTGCTGGAGATCGATGACAGAGGGCCAGACCGGGCGATGGAGGCGCCGCTTCGACAGTCTTCGAAGAACACCTCAACGCCCGTCGAGGCCAGGCTCAAGCGGAAAGTGAAGCGCTAATCCCCGAGCCCCCGCACCTGTCGTTTGAACCGCATGTTTATCCACGCCGTGGACGGCCTTGCCCGCACCGGATTTGGCCAGGTGTCGCGACAGCGCCGCTGATCCGGTTTTCGCTTATGCGAGTTGAAATAGCTGACGCGGTATCGTCGTGATCGGATCGAACCCTTCCTCGGTGACGCGGATCGTATCTTCGATCATCATCCCGCCCCATCCCAGCTCATAGAACGGCGTTTCGACGCAGAGGCACATACCATCTTCTAGAACGGCCTCAGACGCCTCGCTGATGAGCGGGTATTCATATCCACTAAGACCAATGCCATGCCCGCAGTGGTGTCGCCGATATGAGGGAATGCCCGCGCTGCGGGTTGCCTGGACGGCCGCCAGGTAAAGGTCGCGCACATTTGCTCCGGAGCGCACTGCGGCGAGTTCCGCCTCAAGACCCTCGGCGATGGCCTGTAGCGGGTCGTGATGAGCCTCGAAGCGTCGCCTACAACAAAGCAGCGGGCCATGTCAGATTTGTACCCATCCACTACGCAGCCGGCGTCGAGGCGGATGAGGTCTCCAGCTTGGATTTTACGCCCTGTCGGATATGCGTCCGCAAGCGCGGAGCGCGGACCTGTCGTCAAACTGATGAACTCGGGGACGCCACCGCCGCAAACCATTTCGCTCGCAACGAGGCCGGCGAGCTCCCACTCGCTCATTCCGATCTTGAACTCCCGCCGGATCGCGTCGATGCCGGTTTCAACAAGTTGAGTGGCTTTTCTAAGCCGAACCAATTCCTCCGGGAGCTTCGTGGTCCGACTACGAATAACCGCATCGCTGATATCAAGGACCGGCCATTCTGTGCTGAGCAGCGTTGCCAGGCCAGCGCCACGGCTACCGTCGACACCGAGCTTGAGTCCTTTTGGCGCGACAGCCCTGACGGCGGCCCGAACCGCATCCTCGAAGGTTTTGAAGCCTGGCACGTCGTATTCTACGGAAGGGCCATCGGAAGATCTCTCGAAGTAAAACAGCCCATAGCGGAAACGAGTGCAGGATCGCCCAAGATCTCCAACGCCGGACCGGCGTCAGCCGCGCTGACGACCAGCACAGTCTTGTCGCGCGTCGCCACGGCAGCCGAAAGATACGATGCATACGTATCGTTCATACTGTAATAGCCGCTGAGGTAATTCTTGGTGGGCAGATCGCCGGAGACAACGGCACTAATATCATCACTAAGCAGAGCAAACAGCTTGCTCCTGCGCGCGATCGCCAAATTCGTCGGATTTTCTATCGAGTCCATCTTAATCGTTTCCTTAAAAACTGCTTTCGGCGTGGAACATCAACAAAGTAGGTCCTCGTTTCAGCTTGGCAATGGGCCAGTGCCCTGCACATCAGGGGACGTCTCCGTACTTTTCTTCCAGATAGCTCAGAGCAGACGACAAGTTGCCCTCCAGCCGAGGGACGCTCCGGTCCGGAACGGCGGTCAAGTCGAGGTCCTTCATTCCACTTGCTGTAAGCAGGCAGATCACAGTGTCGTCAGCCTTAATGTCTCCACGCTCTCGCAGCTCTCGCGTAGCTGCCAGGGCTGTCACGGAAGAGAGCTCACCAAGAATACCTTCTGTGCGAGCAAGCTCATTTTGTAGGTTGATTAAGTCGTTATCGCCGACCCTCACAGCTTGGCCCCCCGAGGCTCGCAGAGCCTGCAGAGCCTGAAATGAGCTCTGGACACACCAGATGGAAATGGCACGGGTATCGTGATCTCGCTCGACTTCGGCGACCGCATCACCTGCTTGACCAAGCGAGTGCGCAAGTGACCCATAGATTTCCGCCGCCACCAGCTTAGGTGTGTTGGCAGCAAGGCCAAGGTCAACTAGATCTTGGAAACCTCGGAAAATGCCTGCCAGCACATCTCCATAGGCTGTGGGAACGACGATCCAATCGGGCACTTTGTCACCAAGTTGTTCGTAGATTTCGTAGGCGATCGTTTTATATCCCTCGATTCCCACGGGATGACTGCCAATGACAGGGGCAGCAAAAGGAGAAGTGGCATACCAGCCGAGCCGGCGAACCCCCTCTTCGAGCACCGGCCATCGCTGGCGTCCTTCTGGCAGCGGCACAACCATCGCGCCGTATCGCTTTATCTGCTCGGTCATGAGCCCGCTGGCAGCTTGGGAGGTCAATACAACACAGGGAAGGCCCGCTTTTGCCGCATAGGCCGCCAGTGACGCACCGGCATTTCCCGTTGAGGCGGTCGCGACGGTCCTCGCTCCGATCTTGCGAGCGTGGGAAACCGCAACGAATGAGAACCGATCCTTATGCGACCAGGTGGGATTGCGGCTTTCCTGTTTGAAGAACAGCTGAGGACACTTAATGGATTCGCCAATGCGCTGCC
Source organism: Bradyrhizobium sp. 137 (assembly GCF_023074095.1). Classification (NCBI taxonomy): domain Bacteria; kingdom Pseudomonadati; phylum Pseudomonadota; class Alphaproteobacteria; order Hyphomicrobiales; family Nitrobacteraceae; genus Bradyrhizobium; species Bradyrhizobium sp. 137. The sequence goes on along the minus strand of NZ_JADPKU010000113.1, from coordinate 39,764 downwards.
CGAGCACGAGTGGAGTAGTCTCTTCGCCTAGACTTACTATCTCGGCCGCCGATACTGGTAGGAAGCCTTCAAATCGACTCCAACGCTGACCGGCACCGCCCGGCCACCGTCGTGCAGTGAGGCTCCCTTCGCAATAAACAACTTGCAAGTTTGACGGTGCGACCGCTCGACATGCTGGGCAGCCTCGTGAGTCAATCACGGAACCTGCCGGATACCTCCTCGCACAGCGTATACAGGCAAGAGCTGCGATGTTCTCGAGCGCCGAGACCGTCATCATTCCCTCCATTAGCGGAGCAAGACTTGCGAGCGGCAATTCTCTGGACCCCGCTTCGAATAGCAAATCAATGTTATCTTCGGTCGAAGGTCAGTTTCGTCGACCAGACCACATCAGCAACGCCTGTCCGGTAATGACCGCTGTTGTATGACGGTGCATCCCAACAAGCAGCATGCTCAGCATATCCTCGACGTTGACAAGCACGGATCCGTTGCCTACGAACATCTGAGCGCGATCGAGACTCTTTCGACGGCTAGCTGCGGTGTGTTCAGTAGATCTATAAAGCGGGTGCGCATCCAACGGGTGCTTAGCCCGCATGCACCGGGCCGCCACAGGAAGCAACTTACTCAGAACCCTGGAGTGAAAGGCATGGGACGAGCTGGCATCGATGCGAAGTAAGATACGGGTCCGATCGGGCACTGACTCTATAGCGCTGTCTCTAACCACGCTGCGGTATCGCTCCTGACTTTCGGTCTCGGCCAGCGACTTCAGCTCCGGTAACGCAAGCCATGTGAGCATGCCGCCTTGACGGCTCGATCTTTCTAAAGACAGATATCCGGTTCTGTGGCGATGGATACCGGCACCTGGTTTAGCGCGTCCCTGTCTCTTAGGCGTACTGGCGAGCTGGCCGGTTGCCACTTCAAACACCATTCGAGGCTCTATTGCCCTGCCGCCAGCCGAAGAGCTGGCTGAATCTATGAAATGCAATGCTCGGACCTCAAAACCTCGCGTCGTGCCGCTCGACTGCTGGGATCAACCCACATTCCTCAAGCCAGATTTGGAGACCTGGGTCAGCCGCGAAAGGTTCGCCGGCAGTCTTGCATCCGCGTTGACGGTTTGAAGGAGGTGCCAGAGAGTAGCCAGATCACTGGTTACCACCGGAATACCGATACGCTCCTCGAGCGGAGCGATGCCACGCAGCCAACCGAAGTCTGTGCAACTAATGAACACACCGTCAGCATCATCAGGTACTTGGGCTGCTACCCAATCGTTGATGGGCTGCCAACAGTCATCCTGAAGGGTTGTCCGCAGATCGAACCCGAAAGCGTGGAACGCGATATCAAAGCCGTTGCTCCGAAGAAACATTACGAGACGGTTGGAGAGCCATTCATCGTAGGGAGTAAAGACTGCGACCTTCCGCACAGCAAGTGCGCGAAGCGACGCCAGCACCCCTCCGGACGTTGTGACAGCAGGCAGGCCAGACGCCTCTTCCATCACCTTTACAACGCTTTGATCATAGCCCATGCCTTCGAGAAAGCTTCCGCCCGTACAACCGAGGGCGATGCCTTTCATTCAACGGGGGGTGACCGAGCAGCCGGGCAGCCTCGCGCGAGCTTTCCTTCATCGCCGTAAGCTGCTCGATAGTATCTTCAGAGTTGAGAACTCGGCTGAAATGAAAGCTGACGCCGTCCAATCCTAGACGTGTGTAGTCACGTTCTAGAACTGTGTTGCTCGACGGCACGATAATCCCGAGTCCAAATGACTGTTGGGTCATCAAACTCTCCTTCGCTTCAGACTCGCGGAAGTCAAAAACAGACTTGGCTACTTTGGACTTGCTCGGCATTCATCCGGACCCAAGGTACGAGGGCGAGACGCTCACACTCAACGGCGGTGAATCGCTCACAAGCTTATCCTGCCCGCCACGCGAGCCAACGGTCCTGGATGTAATCCTCATTTGTCTTGCCGTCCGCGCGTTTTGTTTGGAGCCAGGCGAAATCGTCAATGATAAATTTCGAAGCGTTCACCGGATCAATGCTGAGAAGTGACGCCAAGTCGGGCGGCAGGTGTTTGAGCTGGTTTGAATTCGGACCCGGATAGCCACTGGCTTGCGTGAACCCCGCGGCAATCTGCGCGCGATTCAGAAAGGCAAGCAGCTTTTGTGCATTATTTGTGTTGGGACCACCCTTGAGAACCACCCCCAAGGTGGGCCCCACGTGGGCGCCTTCCAACTAAATTTGATTGACGCCTCTTGGCGAATTGCAGCGATGGCACGACCGTCGTAAATACTCGTGACTGCGTACTCTCGGTTGATCAGAAGCTGTGCCGGCTCTCCTCCAGCACTCCACCATTTTGAGATGTGCGGCTTAATTTCGTTGAGCTTTTTGAACGCAATATCGAGCTTATCATCAGTGAGCGGCCACATATCTTTCTTAGCGAATCCGGAGGCGATAAGCGCATAGCGGATGTTATTCTGCCCCCTCGAAGCGTACAAGCCACGTGGTCCGGGGAACTTCTTTACGTCCCAAAAATCTACCCAGGTTTGCGGCCCACCATCAGGGAACGCACGGGGTTCGTAGGCGAGCACCTCTGAGTTGTGATCAATATAGACCGCGTCTTTGCGCCGGGCCTCGGGCGGCGTGCCATCAAGCGACTCTTGATCCCAAAGGCTGTAATCAATGGGCACGAACATTCCAGCTTCGTGCATTTCTGGATAGTTCTTGCGCGGCAGATATGCGATGTCCCAATCGACCCGACCGGCATGGTACATCGCTTTAACCAGAGGCACAGGTAGGTCGCCAACTGCTTCCACGACTTTGATGCCCGTTGCCTGTTTAAACGGCTCAAAGACATATCGTCGAACGCCCTCGGTATAAGAACCCCCCAAGTGAAAGCGACTACTTCCCCAGACCCGGCGAGCTTTTCCTGCGCCCAGGCGCTCGTTATCTGGGCGATCAGAGGCAGGCTCAATAACGCAGCGCTTGACTGCAGCAATGAACGGCGGCTCAGGCCGCAGAATGAACCGTCCCCGGCATTCTGGTTGGTCATGACGCTTCCCCGAGTGACGCAGAGCAAAATTGTTTGCGCTTGGCGTCGTAGAATGTAGCAACGGACGAAAGGCTGCGAAAAACGGGACCAGATCGAAGAAATCCTGCAAAATAGGAGCATGCGCGCAGTCCGGCTCGCGAGACAACGCGTAAGATTAAGGCCGGCGTCCACGATCACACGGCAAGCCTTGCCGACCACAATTTGCATGCGCCAATTCGCCGCCGTGGGTGAAAACTGTCTTTGCACCGGAGGCCGCTCGGTGTCACCATCGCTGGGCAGGCTGAAGCTGCTCACTATCTTTAGGATGGGTCCCGAACGATCGCCGCCCAGTCGACAGCAGCGAGCTCGAGATGCCTCGCTGCGCCGTCGACGAGACGGCTCATGAGGTCTGCAGACTCCCCGAGACAATCCGGAGCTTGTCGTCATGGGTCCACCGGCTGCACGGCCAGTCTTAACAACTTCGAACCGCTCAATCTGAGCACTGCACTTATTGCTGTTCATAAGTGCTGTCACACAGCACTCGCCTTAGCTCGACAAAGTGGCCGTCACCCGAGGGAGACGGGACGCCGCGCTACCGCGCCGTTTCGACGGGACGGCTTGCCGCCGGCAGGTCGGCGGTCACTCGATCGGCTCGGTAGCGCGACGGCACGGATTGTCGCGGCAGCAGTCGTTTGACGACAGTAAAATTAAGCAACCAAAGGGGAACAAGTACGATTTGGGCGGACGAACCAAGCGGTGTTAAACCGCCGCAGCGATCTCGCCGCAGGCCGTCAAGCGCATCGATACACCTGCCTGATATCGCGCGGCATACGGTGATTCCTGCCTGCCTCCACTGGCTGGTGCGCTCGACAATTGAGTTTGACAAGGAACTCCTATGTTGGGCACAGACGGATCTGCTACTTGCCGAGGGCTTTATGAGCTATGTCGGGATCGATTTCTTGGCCCATTACGAGAAATGCAGACAGTCTTTTCGTCTGTTAAGCGAGGCTATCTCAGCGAATTGAAATCAATCTTCAACGTCCACGAAACACTGGCTTCTGCTTCTGCGCAAACGCCCGCACGCCTTCTTTGTGGTCAAACGTCGATTCCGTCCTGATCAGGTTCTCTGCCTCATAGTCCATCGACTGCAAAAGGTCAGACTCGACGGCATGATCCAGATTGTCCTTCATACAGCTAAACGCGAAAGTGGGTCCGTGGGCGAGTGAAGCGGCTAAAGCGAGCGCCGATTCAGCCAGCTCCGAGTCGGCCACCACGCGATTGAGCAGACCCATCGCTTCCGCTCGCCGCGCATCGATGCGTTCCGATAGGAGCATCAGTTCGCGCGCGCGAGACACGCCGACCAGTCGCGTCAGCAGCCAGGCTATACCGCAATCTCCCGCCAACGCGACCTTCGCATATGAGGTGGTCAGAATGGCGGACTGTGCAGCGATGCGGATGTCGCAGGCGAGAGCAAGAGCAAGGCCCGCGCCGGCAGCTGGCCCTGGAAGTGCCGCAACCGTTGGTTTTCTCACTGCGAACAGGTCACCGATCAACGTTCGCTGGTCAGCGCGCAGATCAGCCACGCGCTGCTCGAATGTTGCTTCGGCCGTTGCCGTACTATCGCCCATGCCTTTTACATCGCCGCCGGCACAGAATGCGGTCCCTGCGGCGGTGATAAGGAGGGCGCCGACGTTTGAGTCATCGGCAAAGCGCTTGATCAACGTGACCCAAGCCGCTTTCATTCCTTTGGAAATTGCGTTGCGCGCCTGTGGCCGATTAAGCGTAATTACGGCCACGCGGTCACGGATCGCTGCAAGCAGGTCATCCGTCCCGGTGTCGATTGTCAATGTGTGTGACATGCTCATAGCTCAATTGTTACTTTGCCGCGCCTTGGCAATTAACATACGAGGGGACCGCCCTTAACCTTACAGAGCTTGCCCATGCGCCGGAAACGGCTCGACTCGGAAAGCTCGGAAATCATGAGGATCTCATCATTTCTGCCCGGATCTCTTTCACGTATGGATTCATCGCACCGATGCAGGCCACGGTTTCGGCCTCACAGGCTGACTCCGCAGACGCCAATCGACTGGGTACGGGACAAAGAACATAATTCCTCTTTCGCCTTCGTACTTCAGCGGCGTCCCTTTCGGCAGCCAAACCACGTCGCCCAACTTTGCGTCTATTGCACGACTATAGTTCTCGCCCGTGCGGATCCGCATAATACCACTCAGCCCGACCGAGATTTGATCATATTCTGTCGTCCAGTTGACCGAGCTACCGTCAAAGGTCGCAATCGTAGCGCCGAGCGACTTGCTAATCTCGGGAGTAACGAGGCTACACGTGGATGCGAAGCCTCCCGAATAGATTTGCATCTGTGAATAGATCATGTCCGTACTTCTGAAGTGGTATACGTCGGTCATTGGCTTGCTCACCTCGATAACCGGGCTGCTACTAGCCCAATCAACTGGATGACGAGCATAAAATACCTTCGCCTTGTCACCTTGGTACTTCAAGCGAGTCCCTTTAGTGAGCCAAATTACATCCCCGAACTTTGCTTCAATGACGCGGCTATAGTTTTCTCCGGTGAGGATCCGAAATGTTCCACCAAGGACGATGGCCGTCTCGTCGTAGTTCACCCTGCGGTCGATCGAGCAGCCATCGTAGATAGCCACACCGGCATCGATTGTCTTGCTGGCTTCGGGACCAATCAATTGGCAAAGTTTCGCGGAACCAGTGGCGTCGCCTTGAACTTGCGCAAACACCATGTCATCGCTCTTAAAATAGAGTGCCCCAGTCATCAGCGTTCTCCTTTCTTGGTCCTGCAACCAGTGAAAGGCATGCAGACCAGATCCGGCGATGCAATCGTTCGATCAATTGCATCCAAATTCTCGAGCCAGGCCACTGTGGACGCGAGAGGCTGCACTCAGCGTCCTCGCCTTCCATATCTCGACAATCGACACGTTGCTCGGCCACGGCAAGGTGCCGTCCGCGCTTTCGCACAGCAACCATATTGTATTGTCAAGGACGCTCATATTGCGAAAAACGGCCCAACACGACAGAAATTCTGCGCAATGTGCTGCCTTTCGTGCAAATTTCAGACCTGGATTGGCTGAATCGCGCTGGCGCTCAGCTGGCGGCCTTCCAAGCAGAGGCCTTTCGGCTGAGCCAAGCGGCTTGTTTCCTCGGTTTTCGTTGGAAGATGTCGTCCGGAATACGCCTTCATTCACCGGATCCGGGACCTAAACGCCGAAAAGCTGCGAACTGAATCCGGTAGAGCTTTGGTCCTGATCCGACAAGCGGATCCGGAGCGTCTAACCGATGCAACTGGCGGCTCGCCATTCGCAGAGAGGCGCAGCCCGTTCCGAACCACGAGTGGAATGCCGATGAACGACGCCATTGTCCAATCAGCAAATAAGCACTTTTCATCGAACTACTTCGAAGCTCGCCAAAAATTTCGAGACTATGTTCGTCAGGCCGTGGTGGGCGAAGCAGCCGTCTATTCATCGCCGGCCCCTGGACCTGGTGGAGAAGAGCTCTCAACGGATGTTGGATGGTTCGGAGATCGGGGAGCTTCGAAAGTTGGAATTCTGATATCAGCCACCCATGGCGTCGAAGGATATTGTGGATCTGCAGCACAGCTCGATTGGTTGGCTGAGCGGGGCTATGAGAGGCTTAAATCTGATGAAGCAATGTTGCTGATTCATGCCATCAATCCATATGGGTTCGCATGGGATCGGCGCGTTACGCAAGAAGGTTGCGACCTCAACAGAAACTTCATCGATTTCGCGGCTCCCATTCCTCAAAATGAAGGATACGACGCACTTGCGGAAAGCCTGGTGCCATGCGCTTTGGAAGGGCCAGTGTTTGCGGCCGCTGAGGCGGCGATTGAAACGTACCGGGCAACATACGGCGAAACTGCCTACCGGAAGGCACGGACCACTGGTCAGTATCGACACCCGAACGGGATGTTCTTCGGTGGATTCGGCCCTACCCTCGCTCGCCAAACACTTGAGCGGATCGTATCGGACTACAGTATCGGATCGCGTCACCGTGTCCTAATAGTAGACTATCACACGGGCCTCGGGCCATATGGCTATGGCGAGCTGCAGTGCGAGCAGGCATCGGGCGTTACTGGATATCAGCGCGCACGTGACATATTTGGCCATTCAGTCACGTCACCGGATCTTGGCACCTCGTCGGCCTTGGTACTCAATGGCACGCAGGACGATTACTGGCAGCGGCTCCTCGGTGATCGCCACGTCTACGTTTGCCTAGAATTCGGGACCTACCCTCCGGATGCGGCCAGACCGTTGTTGCGGGGTGATCATTGGCTTTATGCTTATGGTCAAGCTCAGATCGAAAGCGGCGTTGGCCGCGACATCCGCCAGCGCGTGAAGCAGCACTACTACCCCGAGAGAACCGATTGGAAGGAAATGGTGCTTTATCGAAGCCGCCAGGTTCATCGCCAATTGATGGAAGGCATGCGAGCGGAAAGTGGTGTGGAGCGCTTAATGTGATGGCAAAGGCGGCTAATTAAGGCATCTTTGCGCATGGATGCTGTGGGAAAGCTGGCACGCAGGCAGCGACAATACCTCGAAACGAAGCCGCACTCGGTACCAACTCGTTGCTCTCCACATACGGTGTTTTCGACTAAGTGGATCGCGTCATCTCATGAACGTGGTTCCGGCCCCGGCGCCCGGCATATCGTAGCGCAACTTCTCGCTGAATCGCGTCAGCTTCGGAGGCGTCCGCGAATAGATTGAGCGGCAGTCGTTCCCCGATCCGGGGCCGTTTGAGATTGCAGAGATTCGAACTATAGGCAATTCCGTTTGTAGATCCCTTTCGCAACGGGGCATGATTCTACTATGTGTCGTAGGGCACGATGCAGCTGATGAAGCCCCGGGCCGGAGTGGCCTGCCGGGCGCGGTTGGACCAGATCATTCCGGTCAGGCATATTGCCTAGTGACTCGTCAAACTGATTTCTCGGCCGCTTCTTCCGTGGCGTGATTACGCCTGCAGCATCGAGACCAATGGCATGGAATACGTTTGTCCGGAAATCGATAACGATTGTGGCAATGTTCGTATTCTACATGACTTACGCTGCTGCCCCGCTGGGCTCAGCGTTGGCCCTGAGAGCGGGCGTGGTCCACGCACGCGCAAGATCCACGTCGCGGCTCATATCCGGTCAGAAGCGCGGCGTCTCGGTGCCATCAGCGCGAGCTGCGGTCGCTCCGCTATTGAGATCGCCATCGGACACATGAAGACCGAAGGTCACCTCGGCCGCGGCCACTTCAAAGGCGGCCCAGGAACCGCCGCCAACGTACGCCTCTCAGCCGTGGGCCACAACTTCCGCCCTATTCTCGCTTGGCTCATAGAGCTCTTGGGCCCTGTCCCTGTGACTGCTACGATACTCAATCGACTGACCAAGCTAGCACAATCCGGCTTCATAACGGACGACTTCTGAGTGGACAATCAAGCCGCAAAGCGCGAAGCTGAGAGTGGTTGGGAGGCTACAGACCAACACTTTCTGCAAGATAGGTGATCGCAGCTTCCGTGCCGCCTTTCCCATGAGGGATCTGCAGCGATTTCAAGCCGGCCTCAACAACGCCCAGAGTACCCAGAATCATTGGTGCGTTGACGTGGCCCATGTGGGCAATGCGAAACGCCCGCCCTTGGAGGTTGCTGATGCCAATGCCCAGAACCACGGCGCATTTGTCAGTACAGTAGTGATGGAGCTTCGTCGGATCATAGCCGTTGCCTATAAGCACGGTCGTTACCACGTTGGATCGCTCGGAGGCCTCACTGATGTTAAAGCCGAGCACGTGCTCCTTGCTCCACACCGCGACCGCACGGCGCACCGATTCCGCGAGCAGGTGGTGTCGACGGTAGACATTCTCCAATCCCTCCTCGAACAGCATGTCAATGGCCTTGCGTAACGCGAACAGCAGGTGCACGGGTGGCGTTCCGGCATAGCGGCGGTAGTGTTCGATGCCGTCGCGCTCAGTCCAATCCCAATAGGGCGTGCGCAAGTTCGCCGTCTGATGAACCGCTCTCGCGCGCTCGTTGACCGCAACGAAACCTAGCCCCGGGGCGTCATGAGGCCCTTCTGCGACCCAGACATCGCGACATCGATGTCCCATTTGTCCATTTCAAATGGCATGCAGCCGAGCGATGCCACGGCATCAACCATGTACTGCGCGGGATGGCCAGCTGCGCGGACAGCCTTTCCGATCTTCTCGATGTCGTTCACGACACCAGAAGCGGTGTCCACTTGTGTCACAAGAACAGCCTTGATGGTGTGATCCTTGTCGGCGCGCAAGCGCGCCTCAAGCTCGCTGGCGCGTACCGCGCGGGTCCAATCTCCTTTGAGCACCTCCACCTCGGCGCCCATAGCGCGCGCGGCATTTCCCCACCCGACCGCAAAGCTGCCGCTCTCCAGAACCAGCACTTTGTCGCCGCGCGAGAGCACGTTGGAGAGCACGGCTTCCCACGCGCCATGCCCATTTGCGACATAGATGTAGGATTTGCCCTTGGTCGCAAACAACCTCGACAAGTCGCGCAACAGTCCTTCCGTCAAATCGACCATTGGCTGGGAATAGATATCGAGCGCCGGCCGATGCATGGCGCGCAGGACCTCGTCAGGTACGGTCGTTGGCCCGGGAAGGGCAAGAAACTCGCGGCCGGCGCGAACAGTCATAGAAAGTGCCCCTTCGTTGGAGGACCTCCTTAGTAAGCGGAAACGGAGATTGAAACTTGCAAACGACAGCCGGGAGGCCGCACAAATTCAGCGATGTAAAACGAAATTGCGCAAAATTCCAACGTAAGCGCCTTGAGGCCAGTTCAGAGCTCGGGTGGCCGCCGACTTCAGCTGGAAATCGACTTCATAAGCGTAATGCCCCTTCAGCACGTACAGGATCGGAGAATGGACTGAAGTAGCTGTTCTCGCTTGCTCGGGCCTGACGTGGCGAAAAGCGTTTGGCATCTTTCGAAATCTGAAGAGACTTCTGGAGACTGAGGAAAATCTGCGCTGTCGCACTCTTTTCGAAGAAAATGCGCCGGAGATGGATGAGGATCATCGCTACACGGCGCCCCCGGTAGGATAAACGGGCGCCAGGGCCAACTTGTCAGAGCTTACACAGGACGTGGAAAAGCCCCGGAGCAGCGACGGCTCAGAGCGCGGCTTGTGTCGTCCCCAGCAGCACTAGACGCATCTGCGCGGAATCGAAACCCATAGAGCAGCAGTTCGCGTGTGTTCATCAGGGAAGGGAACGAACGACAAGCAGGACGAGCGAGAATGCAAACGGCTTTCATTCGCGTGTTCCTCTGACTGAGCCGCTTCAGACGAGGGCACCTTTGCAGGCCTCGCTATCGGAAGCAAAACGCATTCCTAAAACAACACCGCCGAGACGGCTATCGGTTCCGTCCAAGCAACATCAACCTCCAGAGGATAAGATGGTCAATCGAATGCAATTCTACATAGACGGCGCTTGGGTCGATCCCACCGTCGCGAAAGCAACATATGCCATCAATCCAGCGACCGCAGAGGAATTGTATGAGTTAGCGCTCGGCTCAAAAGCTGACGTCGACAAGGCCGTGAAGGCGGCCAGACACGCATTTGCGAGCTTTTCTCAAACCACTGCTAAGCAGCGCATAAGCCTGCTCGCAAGCATTATCGAGATTTATAAGGATCGGGCGAAGGAAATCGGCGATGCCATCTCCGATGAGCTAGGCGCACCACTGGCCATGGCTGAGCAGATGCAGGCAAATTCCGCCATCGGCCATTTCACGAGTACTCTGGAGGTGCTCAAGAACTATTCCTTTGAGGAGCGCATTGGCAGTACTGTGGTTGTTCGAGAACCTATCGGCGTGGTTGGCATGATCACGCCGTGGAACTGGCCGATCAGCCAAATTGCCTGCAAAGTAGCGCCGGCGCTCGCCGCCGGCTGCACGATGATTCTCAAGCCATCGGAATTTGCCCCAACATGCGCGCTGATATTCGCGGAAATCCTTCACCAGGCTGGCGTACCGAAGGGCGTATTCAATTTGATCAACGGTCTAGGTCCTGAAGTGGGCGCGGCCATGAGCGAGCATCCAGATATCGATATGATGTCGTTCACGGGATCGACCCGTGCGGGAATCGATGTTGCAAGGCGAGCGGCCCTAACTGTAAAGCGTGTGAGCCAAGAGCTTGGAGGCAAGTCTCCATATATTGTTCTTGATGATGCTGATCTCGAAAAGGCCGTTTCTGCATGCATTGAGACGATATTCCTCAACTCAGGCCAATCCTGCGACGCGCCGTCGCGCCTGATTGTGCCGAACGCTAAAATGGAAGAAGTCACAAAGATCGCGAAAAACTTGGCCCGTAAATACCGGGTTGGCCATCCCCGCGCGGCGGGCATCGACATGGGCCCGGTCGTGAACCGCGGCCAATGGGAGAAGATCCAAGCTTTGATCCAGAAAGGCATAGATGAAGGGGCCACGCTGATTGCTGGCGGATTAGGTCTCCCGAACGGCACGGATAAGGGCTTTTACGTCCGGCCCACCATTTTTGCCGACGTCAAAAACGAGATGACCATTGCACGCGAGGAGATCTTCGGACCCGTGCTTGCGATCATTGGCGCTAACGACGAGAACGAAGCGATCCAAATCGCCAATGACACGCCATATGGCCTTGCCGGTTACGTGTTCTCAGGGTCCATGGAGCGAGCTCGCAAGATTGGCCGCATGCTTCGAGCGGGCAACATATATCTGCAAGGCGCATCCCTTGACCGGGCCGCACCATTTGGCGGGTACAAACAATCTGGCAATGGTCGTGAATGGGGGCGTTTCGGATTCGAGGATTATTTGGAAGTCAAGTCTGTTGCTGGGTCCGTAGCGCACTGAAGCGCCGGACCTAAATCGGTGGAGCAGACCTCTACTCCGATACGACGACGATAGAGACTGCAAGCTCTCAAGTTTCACCCGTCAGAGCTTGTGATTTTTTGGTAGAGTGTTCCTTCGCAGAATCGGCCTGTGATCAATTTCACCGTGGATAGCAGGCGCCGTTGCTTAAATTGTGATGATTGGGGAAGTATAACTGAAACCGTTCGTCGTGGGGCTCTGGTGGGCGTTGCAGCCACGGGGAGAACGTGTTCCCTGATAAAGGGTACCTAGGCGGGTAGCTGCCCGTTTTATCCGGCGCCAGGGCGCCGGGAACATTAGATAAAGGCTTCGCGGCGGGCTTCGGCTTCGCCGCGAAAATTGCGCAACGAACGAATGATGAATCAACTTTGAGAAATACGGTGACTAGCGTGGTTGCAGAGACGGACGTCGAAGTTCAAGAGGCGCCGCGTGCCGCGCGTCCGTGGCCGCAGGGCAATAAAGCGCCGCGCAAGGCCATCCCGAAGAAGGTCGAAAATATCGTCTGGGCCCGCGCTGCTGGACGATGTCAGTACGCCGGGTGCAACAAGCTTCTCGTCGGCGATCCGATCTCCGGCGCCGCGAACGCGAACACAGCCTACATTGGACACATTGTGGCGGACTCGCCCGAGGGCCCGCGCGGAGATCCGGTTCGGTCTCCCAAGCTGGCGCACGATCCCGACAACCTCATGCTCGTCTGCGACGCGCATCACCGCGTGTTCGACCGCGAGATGGTCGATGAGCATCCAGAAAACGTGCTCGTCGCGATGAAGCGCCGTCACGAAGCGCGCATTCGGATCGTTACCGGCATCGACGAAGATCTCGGCAGTCACGTCATCCGGTACGCCGCGAAGATCGGCTCCAACGAGTCGCCCGTCGAGAAAGGTGCGCTCAAGTGGTCCATGATCCCGGACCGCTACCCCCTCGACGACGGCTGGATCGACCTCGATCTCGTCACCCTCGATCTCCACGATGACGATCCTGACTACTGGCCGACCCACGTCAAGAATCTTCGGACGGTCTTCGGCGAGAAGGTTCGCGGCCGGATGGAGCGCCAGGAGATCAAGCGCCTCGCCGCTTTCGGGCTCGCGCCCATTCCGCTCCTGTTCGAACTGGGCCGCCTGATCTCAGACATCGCGACAGCCGACGTCCGGCAGCTTCTGCGCGACCCGAAGGGCTGGAAGTGGGATCCGTCGTCGCCGCCGGTCCGGTACGATCTGCAGCGATCGCAGCCGACCGGCGACGCCGTCGCGCTCAAGCTCGAGATCAGCGCCCCCGTCGCCGACGAGCGCGTCGTGAAGATCCTCGGTGCGGACACCGCGATTTGGTCAATTTCGGCCGCCGCCGCGCACAACGACATCGTGCGGCGTCCCGAGGATGTCGCGGCGTTCGCCAAGCTATTCCGCAAGACGCTGGACGAGATCAAGCTCGTCCACGGCGAGGACGTGACGGTGAACGTGTTTCCCGCCGTCCCGGTCTCGATCGCTGTCGAGGCCGGCCGGTCGTGGCAGCCGAAGGCACATCCCTCACTCGCGATCTACGACCAGAACTGGAAGCTGGGCGGCTTCGCCCTCGCCCATCGGCTCGAACACGCCCCATTGACTTCACGGAGACCAACATGAACGTCCACATGCGCCCCATCGTCACCCCCGAAGCGGAAGAGACTCTTGAGGATCTCGCGGATTCGCTCGCGATCCCCGAGTCCCGCTATGAACAGGCAGAACGCAGCTACAAGTCGCTCGGAGACTGGCTGAACCGTCCAGCTTCGAGCATCCGGCAGTTCGACCCGCAGGTACATGTCCAGGGGTCCTTCGGTCTCGGCACCGTGATCCCGCCCATCAGCGATGAAGAGCACTACGACGTAGACGCCGTCTGCGAGTTCCGCAAGCTGAACAAGTCGCAGACGACCCAGCAGAACGTCAAGAACATGCTCGGCGACGAGATGAAGCTTTACGCCCGCGCGCAGATCATGAACAAGCCCGCCGAGGAGCACCGACGATGCTGGCGTCTCGATTACGCGGACGGCGCGCAATTCCACATGGACGTGACGCCGGGCCTGCTGAACGCCGCCGAGCAGCGCGCCCTTCTTCTGGCGCATCGGCTCGACGCGAGCTTCGCCGACACCGCGATCGCGATCACCGACATCGACCATCACGCGTACCGGATCGTTTCCGCCGACTGGCCGAGGTCAAATCCGCGCGGCTATCTCAAATGGTTCCTCAGCCGGATGGAAGTGATCTTCGAGGAACGTAAGCGGGAGCTGATCCGCAAAGGCGTGCGCGCCGGCACCGAGCCGATCCCGTTCTATGCCGTGCGGACGCCGCTTCAGTCGGCCATCATGATCCTCAAGCGCCACCGCGACATCATGTTCGCCGCGAGGTCCGACGAACGCCCGATCTCGATCATCCTCACCACGCTCGCAGCCCACGCCTACGGCGGCGAGGCGAAGATTTCCGATGCACTGTTCTCTATCCTGAACGGCATGGATCGGTTCATCGGTCAGGCGCCCGACGGCAGCTACGTCGTGGCCAACCCGAGCGATCCGAGCGAAAACTTCGCGGACAAGTGGCGGAAACACCCCGAGCGAGCGGCCGCGTTCTTCGAATGGCTCGATCAGGCCCGCCATGACTTCGCGCACGCCGCCGAACTTTCCAACAAGCAGCTCATCACCGAGACCCTCGCCAAGTCGGTCGGTCGTGGTGTCGCCGATCGGGTGCGCAGGCGGTCGGCGGCCCGTCTCGGCGCACCCGCTGTACTGACCGCGGGCCTCGTCCGCGACGAAGCCGAGGCCCGCCGCGCCCCGCCCCGTCTCGAAGGGGACCGACGGAATGCCTGAGAAGGGCCGTCCTCTCGTCGCACGTTTCGACGCGGCCGTCGCCGCGGTCGAGGCGCGATGGGAGGAGCTCGGCCTGCAACCGCGCAGGCTCGACCGGAAAGAGCTCGCGGTCTACCGCGGACGTGCCGCCGAGAAGGGGTGGCGCTTCGCCGCCGATTTTCCCGGCGGACTTCGCCGTCTCGACTTGATCGTCTCCGCTGGGTTTCCGTCGACGCCGGCTCGCGTCGCGCTCGTCGACCGGCCGCCCTTTCTGACTTGGCCTCACGTCGAGAAGGACGGCGTTCTCTGCCTCTTCCCCGATACGACCACGATGTCGGTGGACGATCCGTACGATGGCGTGGCGTCGTTGCTCAGCGAGGCATTCACGATGGTCGGAGCCGCGATCCGCGGCGAACTGGACGGCGACTTCCGTACCGAATTTTTGACCTACTGGCACCACATGGAGCGTGGCGGCGATCGCACCGTCCTGTCGTTACTCGATCCCGGTCCGCCTTCGCGTCCGGTCCGGGTCTGGGAGGGCGTGAGCCAGACCGTGATAGCAGAGAACGACGAGCAGCTCCGCGCCTGGCTGCGCAATGCCGCCCCAAAGGTGGCCGCCTCGAAGATCAAGTCCCGCGGCGGCGCGTTCGTTTGGCTCGATCGGGTGCCGATACCCCCGGAATACCCGTCGTCCGCAAAGGATGTCTATGCGCTGGCTGAAAGCGCCGGCGGCGCCGATCTGCTCGATGAACTCGCGCGCGAGACGCTTCCCCGCACGTTCGTATTCTTCGGTGCGCTGGCCGAGGCCGGCCCCGCCCTCGCGACCGCCGTTGTGAACCGACCCGCCGTCATCCGCGGGCGCGACCCGCTTTGCGCAGGCTTCCGTCCTTCGGCCGTTCCGGAGCACGTGGTCCGCGCCCGCCTATTCGGCGGAGCCCCGTGCGACCGCAATTCGGTCGAACGCGTCGATCCGGCCTGGATTCACGGCCGCGACCGCGACGCCCGCGTTCCCACACTACGCGATGCGACCGTAGCCATGCTCGGCTGCGGATCCATCGGAGCGCCCGTCGCTCATGCGCTCGCGCGTGCCGGCGTCGGAAAGTTTATCCTGGTCGACAAGCAGCTTCTGAAAAGCGCGAACGTCGGCAGACATACGCTGGGAGTGCAATCCATCGACGATCCGAAGGCGGCGGCGCTCGCGCATCAGCTCCGAGCGGCCCTGCCCCATGTCGAGGTGGTCCACCATGTCTCGGAGGTGCAGGAATTGCTATTACGCGCCGACGATCCCCTCGCCGGGGTCGACCTGATCGTATCCGCCATGGGCGATTGGCCCGCAGAGTCCCTCGTTGACGAGTGGCACGCGGCACAGGGACGCCGCGTCCCAATCGTATACGGCTGGACGGAGCCGTACGCTGCGGCCGGCCACGCAATCGCGATCTCCGCACCGGGCGACAGCCTTCGCGCAGGTCTCGATGCCTACGGCAGTCCCCATCTGGTCGCCGTGAGATGGGCACAGGACCCGCGCCGGTACGAACCGGCGTGCGGAGCGGCATTCGACCCCTACGGCCCGGTCGAACTTGGTTTCGTCACTTCGATGGTCGCGCAGGCCGCGCTCGACGGCCTTCTCGGCCAGGTCCGGTCCGGAACGCATCGGATCTGGCTGGCTAGGCGCGCAGCGGTGGAAGCCGCCGACGGTACGTGGAGCGACGAACTGCGCGCCGTCGCGCCGAACGCGCTCGATGGCGCCACGATCGTCGAGCGGCGTTGGGGCCGCAGCGCTAGGATCCTTGCGGCATGATCTCATTCGACATCGGCAATTCCGGACAAACGCTCACGTTCGTCGACGGTGTGCTCGCCCATCTCCATCGTTACAAGCAAATGCGCTTCTGGCAGCGGGAAGCCGGCGGTCTTCTATTCGCCAAGATAAACCTTCCCGTGATCTCCGTCTGCCGCATCACCGGTCCACGCCGCGGCGACCGCCGGTCCCATTACTCCTATCGGCCGGACGAACAGGCCGAGCAACGCGAGATCGAGGAAATGTTCGGGCTGGACCTGCATTTCGTCGGTTGCTGGCATACGCATCCTGAGGATTTCGCCACGCCCTCCAGTCTCGATAGCCGCAACATTTCAGATTGCGTCCGGCGCTCGCAACACGCCCTTAACGGGTTCGTCATGGTCATCGTCGGCCGCGCGCAGTTTCCGGCAAGCCTGTTCGTCTCGGTTTGCGATCGGTCGCAGGTCCATCGGCTCCGGATAGCGTCAATCAGCATCACGTCGCCGATCGCTGCGCGCTCCTCCGCCGAACGACACGAACCAGGCGGTCCCGCAGCGTACTCGGACGCCAACCGCAGCGAGGGATCATGACGAAGAACATCGTCGTATTTTCCGACGGCACCGGCCAGGACGGCGGCGTGCGTCCGGAGCAGCGCATCAGCAACATCTACAAGATGTACCGCATCCCCCCGCGACCATGCCGACCCCACCATAGATCCTTCGCAGCAGGTTGTGTTCTACGACGCCGGACTCGGCACAGATGTCGGAGCGACCGCCCTCACCGCCCCGGTCCGCTTCGTCCAGAAGCTAAACCCCACCTCGGCAGCTTGGCCGCGACTTCGTCGAGTGTATCGCGCATTCCGGCGACCTCACAATGCTGCGCGCCGTTGCAGCGAAAGATGTTGAGCGCGGCACCGGAGTCGCCCGAGTGCGGCAGCTTTACCTGCCGACGAAGATTGCGCCGGTCGCGAGACCGTCCGGGACGCTCACCGCCTGCTCGCACATGCAGTGGAGTGCGACATCGAAAGGCGTGACTCCGGCTCCGGGTAGGACCCGCCAATGTCGGAATGGTTGCCTCCGAACCACCTGAATTGGGCGAGGTATGCCCGGGTGTTGGCGCATGGACGGCAGGCTCGGTCCCGCCCCAGCCGACGCGGTCGAAGTCCTTGCGGGTTTCGTCGATCGCGTTGGCGGACGGCGCGAAGCGGACGTGTTTGCTGAGAAGCCTATCGAAGTAGTTCCCGTCCCAAACGGCGTCGCACGCTCGTGGCGGATTGCCCCCGTTCGGGAAGTCGTAGATTGTCTTCCGGTTGGAGGTCTTTCGCCGCTTCAGAAACCAGACCACGGCGGCCAGCATCGCGGTGCGGGTGACGGCCCACGCCGGCATGATGAATCCCCACAGCAGTCCGGCCTCCGTGACGATAGCTGTGATGACACCGACAATCGCTGCGGGAACGAGAGAGACGATGAAGTTCCGCCGCGGCGACGCCGGCCGTTAGTCCGGCCTCGATGATCAGTCGTCTGGTTCCTGGCGCCGAGGGGCGCGACGGTGTCGAACACTCCGACAAAGTAGGCGGCCGCATTGGAATCGGGCCCGGGCCGCGATTCTTATTTGAGCTGGAAGCGTCTGGCCAACTCGAGCCGCTCGGCTTCGAACTCCTCGCGCGGATGGCCGGCGCCGTGCTCGAGGAGGTGTCGACGGCTTCCCACGCGATGTCCTTGCACGCGTTCGCTACGCCACGGCCAGAACCAGACGCGGCGAATCTATAGCCAGCTGGGCCTGCAATTGCGCATCACGCCCAAGCGCCGGGTCGAGGCCAAGCTGCGCGATGATCGCACGCCAGCGACGCGGTCGAACGAGACCTGGGCTATGGATTTTGTCTACGATTGTTAGCGATGGGGCATAAGCTGCGCGCTGCGCGTGCTCACAATCGTCGATATCTTCTCCCGCTTCTCGCCGACGCGCTCGCAGCCCCGGTTCACCTTCCGCGGCAGCGACGTCGTGGCGATCCTGGAAAGGGCTGCAAGGAAGTGGGAACCCGGCGACGATCCGCGTCAATCAGGGGAGGCAGTTCGTGTCCGGCGATCTTGATTTATGGCCTAGCAGCGCGGCGTCACGCTGATCCTCTCGTAGCCCGGCAAGCCATCGAGGTGCCAAGCCATGGCTAGGTTAAGTGACCAACACTTCAATCAGATATGGTCCTGGGGTCGCAAGTCCGCGTGCCACCTCGACGTTGAATTCATCCATCGTTGTCACCCGAGCACCCGGCACACCCAAACTCCTGGCTAATCCAAGGAAGTCGATGTCAGGCCGGCTGAGATCGAGCATATCCAGAGCCTTGCGACCAACGTTCTGTGCTCCGACGTTTGCCAATTCGTCTTTAAGGCAAGCGTATGATCTATTGTTGAACAGCACTGTCGTAATGTTTAGGCCTTCGCGCACCTGTGTCCAAAGTGTCTGAATGGCGTACATGGCGCTGCCATCCGCCTGCAGGTTGAGCACAGGCCGGTTCGGGCAGGCAATCGCAGCGCCCGTCGCCATCGGCATGCCAAGACCAATCGAACCGCCCATGTTTTGGAGCCAAGTGTGTGGCTGCGAAGTCCACGTGGCAGCGAAAAAGCCGGCGCCAGTCGAGATTGATTCATCGACCACAATAGCATTTTCCGGGATCAATCCGCCAAGCGATTGTGAGAGGCTGGCGCGAGTAATTGGCCCTGTGGCCAGCGACGGCAACTCCAGCTTCGCCGCCAGGCTCGGAACTGATTGAGCATCCAATTCATCGGCAAGCCTCTCGAGCGCATCCAACGCATCTTCTTCAGCACGTGCAAGCGTAAAGAAGTCAGTATCCTCAGAAGCCATCAAACTCGGCTTGTCGGGGTAAGCAAAAAACGCAACCGGGACCCGGCTGCCCACCAGAACGACGTGCTTAAGTCCTGCAAGTGTGGCACGCGCTTGGTCGACTGGGTACGGAAGGCGATCGACCGGAACGCAACCAGCGCCACGCTCGATGCGACCGACAAATGTTTGGGCCATGATTTTCGCACCAGTCTTGGTACATATGCGCCCCGCCAGATCAAGGCCGCGCTGTCGCAACGCGAGCCCCCCTAGCAGCATCATTGACTGCTTTCCGGAACGGAGCGCCTTGGCAGCATCTTTGATGGAATGCTGTGCAACCCGCGACCTTCCTGCTGCTTCGGCCACAGCAGCGGGGTCGCCGCCTTCGTTCCAAGCGGTATCGGCGGGAAGAATAAGGGTCGCCACCTGTCCGGGCGGGGTTCGCGCGGCTACGATGGCCGCCGCACCATCAGCCGCAACACGCTTCGCGTTCGGCGAGGTTCGTACCCACCCAGAAAACGGCTTCGCTGCACCCTCGATGTCAGACGTGAGCGGTGCATCATAGTTGCGGTGGTAAGTTGCGTGATCTCCCACAATATTAATTATTGGCGACGAGGCTTTGGTGGCGTTGTGCAGGTTGGCGAGGCCGTTTGCCAAGCCTGGCCCAAGATGTAGCAGGGTGGCGGCCGGCTTTTCGGCCATACGCGCGTAGCCGTCCGCAGCTCCCGTAGCGATTCCCTCGAAGAGTACAAGCACGCAGCGCATCCCATCGACGCGGTCGAGAGCAGCGACAAAATGCATCTCGGACGTGCCTGGATTTGCGAAGCAGGTGTCAACTCCGCCAGCGACCAGTGTACGTACTAGACTTTCAGCGCCGTTCATTGACGTCGTTTCCTTGTCATTAGTCGCACACCCTCTTCTCGGATCTGCAAATCGCAGGTCGGTGACTTCAGAGGGATGATTGTGCGGAGCGCGCGAGTCGCTTGGAGTTGATGGAGCGGGTAAGTTGAATGCAGTGAGTCCGATCGGCGGATCACTCTGCGATCCTATCCGGCTCTTGAAGTCGCGTTTCCCTGACAACAGGTCTCTATTGCCGATTTTCTGCGACCAATTCCCCGAATCCGATGGTTTAATGCGATCGGCCAACGAACAGCTTGCAGGCCCCATCTCTCTAGCCGAGCACTCACGAGGATCACCTACGCGCGCACGCCATCCTTCTCGGCTCCGTGTGGCGGCAAGGAATGGCATACCGAAGCAAACACTTGCTGCAGTTCGTTCAACAGCCGTGCAGACGCTCGGGTGTCAATCAGGTCGAAGTGCCTTTCGGCTGAATGTGCCGCAGCATTCAGGACACATCAACAACAGGCGCCACAACACAAGGCCATCCGCTGCCGCACGCCGCCTTGCTTGCCCCCTCAACCTGTTCGTCAACCACCGCTACGCGATCGGCGCTATAATCAGAACCAGCGCGGCGAGTTCGCTGATCGCGCTGCAGCGACCGGAATAGCAAAGGCCGCCGCAGCGAATTTGCTCCCGAACACACGCAGGCCGACCACTAGGCTCAACCGCTGATGAGCCTGCAGCAGTTCGCCGTCGACCGCGCCACGGGCCAGCGCTTCTGGATGCAATCCGCATTGGTGTAGCTGTCTCGGCTTTTCCCCAGAAACCGACCGAGTCCTCAAATTCAGCTAGTACTTGAGTAAATATGTATTCGGCCGGTGATAGCCGATGCCAAGCGTCCACGGGGCACGACCCTGCACAACTCAACGAGGCGATTAGCTTTTGGCGTTAGCGTTATTTGGTACGACTTCAACAGTTGCGTGGCCGTGGACAGCTCCCTCGGAATCACTTTGATTGCCGCTCCTTCCCGGCTGAACCGCGTCCCGGTAAATGATGGTCTCGTCCGGCCCGCTCAATTAGACTCTGATACAGGCCCACCGCCGGAATTCTGCGAGTTAGATACTGAGCGGCGTGATTTGGTGGCGTCGCCGATTTCGCCATCGAGCCTGTCGAGGGGAGAGCGGCCAAGTCCCATACCCCCGCCGACAACTGCATCTTTAGCCTTACTGGTGGAAGAGAATAGCCCGCGTGGTCCTGGCGCTTCTTGACGTCCCGAGCGTTTTCCGCCTCATCGGGAAAGCCCTGATCATAAGCGAGCACGAACGCGCTCGTTTTCTTCGTGGCCGCATCTTGCATACGGGGCCGCACCTTGTCTGTGAGGTTATACTCGGGCGGCACCATTCCCTTATCGATCATTCGTGCCAGACAGGCAGCCTCTTGCATTTTTCTGACCCAGAGCTCAGCGATTTCGGCAGCTGCATCCACGGCCAACACTTTCCACCCAACCGCTACTGGTATCGGTCAGGAGCGGCAGGCCGTCAGGCCCGGCAAAGTCGGTAGCTGATGACCCAAGGCTGGCGGATCATGCCACAAGGAACCCATGGACTTGGCAAGCTCTCTTGCCCATAAAATCTATTCTTTGAGCTCACAGCTCAGGCGGCGCGCATTCCTGAAGAACTCAGCCGCGTTCGCAAACGAAGGCTGAATCGTCGCCATTGTGGATGTAGAAGTGGCCGACGAGCCTGCCGGCAGTGCCGATCATAACCCATCCGCGACCGCAGGCGGGGTCATTTTCGTCGTGCCCTTCCCACGAGAACTCCGCGCACGCCGAACCGTCGCGGGTGCCGTAACGCACGTCCAGGGAGCCCTTCAGGGCCCCAAAGGCGATTTCGCCATCGGACTTGCCCCTGAAGCTGAGATGCGCCTCTTCGACAAGATCGAGGAAGTCAGTGTCCCAGTTGTCCATCTCAACGATGCGCCAGCGGCCGACAAAGGCCCTGGCGAAGCCGGGCGCCTTGGCCATCGGCCGGTCTCCGCGATCAGCTTGGGCAGCCGCAGCAGATTGTAGGCGGCGGCAGCGAAGGTAAAGGCCCATCCGACACGCTCACGACCGCGGAATCTGGTCTTCTCTTGCCCGGCGACCGTTTTGATCCAGCCAAATGCCTCCTCGATGCGCTTGCGAATGCGCTGGCTGACGGCATAGCCGCCGTGCCGGGTCGTTCGCCCGTCAATGGCAGAGCTGCGGCCGCTGACGTTCTGCGCAACATGTGGCGTCACATTCATCGAGCGCAGCTCGTTGACGAAGTCTTCTGCGTCATAGGCTTTGTCGGCGCCAAGTGTGATCGCTGTCGGCCGGTCGGCATAGGGCTCGATCATGTGCAGCGCGGCCACCCGTTCGGCATGACCATCGGCCTTCGTCAAACAGGCGTCGACCAGCAGGCCGTGGCGGTTCTCCATCAGCCCATGCCCGATGAAGCACAGCTTCGTCTCCTTGCCTTTACCCTCGCGATAGAGCCTGGCATCGGGATCGGTGGTCGAAGCATGGGTATCGTTCGAGCGTTTCTGGCCATGGAAGTCCGCTTCGGCATTGCGCCCGCCGCCTTGCGCCGGCGGCTCGCCCGAGCCGTCCTTGGGCTTGACGCTCTTCATCGAGGCCCAGGCCTCAATCAGCGTGCCATCGAGTGAGAAGTGATCGCTCGACAGAAGCCTCTTCACCTTGGGCTGTGCCAGCACCGCCGCCATGAACTTGGCCGCGATGTCGCCTTCCAGCAGCCGGTCGCGGTTCTTCGAGAACACCGAATGGTCCCACGCCGTGTCGCCGACGCCGATTCCCACGAACCAGCGAAACAACAGGTCATATTCCAACCGCTCCATCAGAAGCCGCTCAGACCGGATCGAATAAAACGCCTGCAACAGCATCGCCCGCAGCAGCTTCTCCGGTGGGATCGACGGCCCCCCAATCGGCGAATAGAGCGCGGCAAACTCGCGCTCCAGCACCGCCAGCGCTTCGTTCACGATTGTCCGGATCGCTCGCAGCGGATCATCACGCCGCACCCGCGCCTCCAGATCAACGTAGCTAAACAGCTCGCCTGTTCGATTGTCGCCGCCGCGCACGCACCATCTCCGAATCGCATCGGAGGCCAATGAATCATGGTCGCCGGTCGGCGGCGAGCGCCTTTTTCAACAGCCTGCTAGACAGCTTGGCAGAAAACGAGCGCCCTAAGATCACCACCTGTTGCAGGGCCCTCCAAGGGGCGAGGTCGTGTAGATGATGCCTCGGGCGCCGGTGCCCGAGGTTAACGATACCTGCCGCTCATTGAAGGCTGAGGAAGCGAGCTCTCTACTGTGTGAGGGCCGTGGTTCGACCTGCCGAACTACTCTAGGTGTGTCGACGCCTAAAGACGGCGAACCTCTGTACCATTCGAGAGGATAATCAGGAATCCATCCTGACGCGATCACGCGCGCCAGCCGCAACTGGCCGAACGACAATCGAGCGGCCGCTTGCCCCTTGGCCGCCGCATCTCACGTCCAGCGGGCCTTGCTCATCATCGCGGATGGCGAGCGGCTCGTATAATGGATGGGAGGTTGAGCAGAGGCCTCCTCCGAGAGACGGTAACAGCTAACATAGGGCACTAGGATGCAGCCAGATAACAACGACGGCCAGGACGCTTTGGCGTGCAGGTATGCCGCAAGCTATTCCGCCAAAATGGTTGCATCGTCCGCCGTCCACGAGGCGACGCATCGATCACCGACGTCGGGCATTGCCTTAGACGATACGTTCAGCACCTTCGACGTCAGCTGCAATCCGGATTCGCTACAGAATTCGAATGTAGTCGCATCGCCAACGAAGGTCATGCCCGTGATGCGCCCCTGAATCCCACCGGATTTTTCTGGGTTCTTGTCGAGATGCAAATGCTCGGGCCTCACGCACAGTGTCGCATCCCTGTCCGCATTATGATGCGGCGGAGCAGGCAGGGTTTCGCCTGCAGGACCATGCACAAAGCCGGATTTGAGCTTAACAGGTATGAAATTGACCTCGCCAACGAAACCCGCCACGAACAAGTCGGCAGGCTTACGATAGATGTCTTTCGGTGCCGATACTTGGCGGATCCGCCCCTCGTGCATCACTGCGACACGGTCGGACATGGCGAGCGCCTCGTCCTGGTCGTGCGTGACGTAGATCATTGTCTTTCCTACTTCCTTGTGCAGGGTCTTGATCTCGTTCCTCAGATGCTCGCGCAACTTCTTGTCCAGCGCACCCAAGGGCTCATCAAGGAGTAGAACGGGCGGATCGAAAACCAGTGCGCGCGCTATGGCCACGCGCTGCTGCTGGCCGCCAGACATCTGGTGGGGGTAACGCGCGGCGAAAGCGCTGAGATGTACTTGTTCGAGGATGCGACGCACCCGAGCTTCAATATCCACCCTTGCGACACGCCGCATGCGAAGCGGATACGCAACATTCTCAGCGACTGTCATGTGCGGGAACAGTGCATAGTTCTGGAATATCACCCCGAGTTCGCGGCGATGAGGTGGCAGGCGCGTGATGTCCTTATTGTCGAGCAGAACCTGGCCGCTGTCGGGAAGCTCGAAACCAGCGATCATCATTAGAGTTGTTGTCTTTCCTGATCCGCTCGGTCCGAGCAGCGAGATGAACTCGCCGGGCGAGACGGAGAGACTGACATCGTCGACGGCCATCGCGCTACCGTAACGCTTCTGCAGGTTGTGCAGCGCAATTCCTCCGGTTCTCACATCAGTGCCGCTCACGGTCGCTTTCATCAACATTTCAGCTCCCTAAGGAAAAATACGTCCCTTGATTGTCGCTCGGCCTACGTGGCCAAGCAGGCCGTCAGGTCTGTTTTTGTCGCCTCAGCAACGTAGCGACGACGATTACTATCGTCGCAAACAGCATCTGCAGTGTAGCTACAGCAGCAATAGTGGGACTGATATCCTGCCGGATTCCTTCCCACATGCGCATCGGCAAGGTCGTGATCTTTCCGATACCGAGGAAGAGCACGTAGACCACATCGTCGAAAGAGGTCAGGAAGGCAAAGAAGCTCGCGACGATGAGTGCCGGCATGACCAGCGGCGCGACGATGGTGCGGAAGGTCGCCCAAGACCCAGCGCCAAGGCTGCGGGCCGCACGCTCGTAACTTGGATTAAAGTCACGCAGATTGGCAACGACAATCACCACCACGTAAGGGACCGCGTGAACCGCGTGACCAAGTGCCAGACCGAACTCGGTGCCCTGCAGCCCCATCCGCGCCAACAGGAAATAGGTCGCGACCGCCACGATGACTGTCGGCATGATAATCGGCGAGAGCACGAGGGCGACCATGGCACCGCGACCGGGCATCCTACCACGCGACAGGCCGAAGGCAAGCATGCCGCCCAGCGCAGTTGCCATGGCAGCCGCCATCAGCGCAATGCGGATGCTGGTGAAGGTTGCGCGCACCCAAAGCGTATCGAAAAGAAAGGCTTCGTAGTTGCGTAGCGAGTAGCCTGGCAGTGGAAAAACGAAGTAAGACGAAGCGCTAAACGATAAGTACGCCACGATCACAACGGGCAGCAGGAGAAGCACGGCCAGACAGCTTGCCAGGATCGGAACTCCTCGACCTCCCACCGAGGGAATCCAGCGGTCGAGCGCATTTGCCGCCGAGCCGATGCGCATCAACAACTGGGCACCCATTTGCCGGCGGGCCTGGGTAGAGCCAGCCTTGCCGTCGGAGAATCCCAGGAGCTGCTCAATCGGGAAGAAGCGTGAGCCGATCCACAGTACACTGAGGACAGCGACCAGAAGGACCACGGAAAGCGCAGCGCCAAAATTCCAATTGAGCTGCTCCAGGATCTGTGAGCTGATCGCCATGGTGATCATGACGTCCGACAGCCCACCCATCAGTGCAGGCGTGATGTAGAAGCCGAGACAATAAATGAAGACCAGCAGAACGCCTGCAATAAGGCCCGGCAGGCTGAGCGGCAGAAAGACAGTGAGGAAGGCGGCGAGCGGGCTCGCTCCGTTCGCCCTCGCAGCACGCATGAGCTTCTGGTCAATGCTCGACATGACCGTGAACATCGGCAAGATCATCATCGGCATGACAATATGGGTCATGCCGAGGATCACACCGAACCGGTTGTAGAGCATTGGGACCGGTTGTGACGCCCAGCCGAGCTCGAGCAGGAGCTGGTTAAGGACGCCATTGCGCCCGAGAAGGACGATCCAGGCGAAGGTCCTCGCCAGAGTACTGGTGAAATATGGAAGCACGACGGCGATGAGCAAGAAGGTGCGCAGCACCACTCCGCCCGTCGTAAGGGCGTAGGCGATAGGGTAGCTCAACACGAACGCGAGGGCAGTGACCGTAACGCTGATCTCCAGCGTATTGCGCAACACGGTCAGGTAGACAGGGGTCTCGCCAATGCGCAGAAAATTGGCCAGCGTCCAATTTGGCATCCCGAACGAAAGCAACAGAAGACCAGTGAGCGGCACAACGAAGAGGACCGCAAGGAAGATGCTTCCAGGCAGCAACAGCCAGGCCCATGGGGTGGGCCGAGGACGTGAGGATGCCGCGCGACCTGCGATTGCGATGGAACTCATTGTGCCCGCCATGCCAGCCAGCGCTCCTGGAGATGATCTACGTTGGTCTTGCCATCAGGACGCTTGGCGGCGAGCCAAGCGTCATCCTGAGGCACCACTTGGGATGCATTCTCCTCGGTGATGCTGAGCAGCGGAACGATATTGGCCGGCAAGTGCAGCAGCTGGTTCACGTTCGGACCTGTAAGGTTTGTGCCGAGCGTGAATCCAGCTGCGCTCTGGGCCCGGTTCAGGTATGCAACGAATTTCTGAGCGTTCCCGTTGTTAGGACCGCCCTTGAGCACTGTCCAGTAAACGTAGACCAAATTGCCACCGCTCCACACCATGCGGATGGGCGCTCCCTGACGAATGGCCGACAGCGCACGTCCGTCGTAACAGCTCGTCATTACGAACTCTCGATTAATCAGCGCCTGAACAGGCTCGCCTCCAGCCGTCCACCATTTCGCGATACTCGGCTTGATCTCCGCGAGTTTCCTGAGGGCCCTGTCGACCTTGTCGTCAGTCAGAGGCCAGCGATCCGAGTTTGGCACGCCGTCAGCCGCAAGTGCCAAGACCATATGCCTGGCGACCGCACTGAGGCCACGCGGCCCCGGGAAGGCCTTGACGTTCCAGAAATCGGTCCAATTTTGTGGGCCTCCCTTCGGGAAGGAACGCTCATCATAAGCAAGCAACGTCGTCGAACGAAATGCAACGACTGCGTCACTGAGCCGAGCACTCTGCGGCGCCCCCTTGAGCGCCTCATCGTCCCACAAACTGTAGTCGACGGGCTGAAACAAACCAGCCTCATGCATAGTCGGGTAGTTCTGCCCGTCAATCAAGGCGACATCCCAATCGACGCGGCCGGCACGATTCATCGCCCTCACTTGGGGCTCGGCGATGTCAGCGGTGACATCGACGACAGCAATGCCTGTTGCCTTCGTGAAGGGTTCATAAACGTTTTTTCTTACCCCCTGGGTATACGATCCGCCGTAGCTGAAGACGACCACCTCCCCGCTGCCGGCAAGCTTTTCCTGCGCCCAGGCTGCCGTAGCCTTGGCAATAAAAGGGACACTGAGGAAAGCAGCCGCCGACTCAAGAATTGAGCGCCGGCTCAGGGCACGATCTAAACTGCCAATGCGAGCCTTTTTGAACATGGCACACTCCTCCCCTAGACTGACGCAGCACTAAATCGCTTTCTACTACCAATTTCACCGTCTACCGGGTCATCTGCGCGCAAACGCAGCAAAAAAAGGCGTTACCCCGAAGGAAAACTGCAAGTGGCACGTTCTCCTGTCCACGATTTCATCAGTAGCTCTGGGACCATCGCGGTTTGGCAACCACGTGCCCGTACCTCACGTCACACCTGCTCTAGAACAGATATATTAGGGATAGAACTGGCCGGCTGCGAGCGCCTATCCGGCGACACCAAGCATTGCTGCAACAGTGCACAGTCGACGCGACGATCAACGGCCAGCGTGGAACGTCTACTAGGCTCGACCACCATGGCGCCCCTGCGCGTGCGTGCCAGCTGCGACAGACGTTCCTTCAGGCGATCGGAGCAACCCCTCCGATCGGAATACAAGAACCCATGTTTCAGATTGCTGATCCTAGCGCGAGCTCGTCCATCACCTGCTTCGTCGCGCGGTAGGCGAGTTCAATAATCTCGTCTATTTCGGACTCCGATACAACAAGAGGTGGAGCAAAACCTAGGATGTCTCCGTGCGGCATTGCTCGTGCAATAAGCCCTCGGTCCCGCGCGGCCTTGGAGATGCGGGCGCCCACCTTGAGCTGCGGATCAAAGCGCCGTTTTGTCTGGCGATCGGCCACGAACTCCAGCGCACCAAGCAAGCCGACCCCCCTTACTTCGCCGACGATCTCAAGTTGGGCAAACCGCTGCTTCAGCCGCTTTAAGAAATGGGCTCCCACCGTTCTCGCCCGATCGCTTAGTCGCTCCTTCTCCACGATGTCGAGGACTGCATTAGCAGCTGCAGCGGCAATCGGATGGCCAGAATAGGTATATCCATGCGAGAAAGCTCCGATTCGATCGGCAGCCTCTTCCATAACCGCATAGACCCGCTCTCCAACGATAGAAGCTGAGAGCGGCACATAGCCGGATGTCAGCCCCTTCGCGACGGTCACCAAGTCTGGTTCCATGCCATAGAGCGTGCTGCCAAAGTCAGCTCCGGTTCGGCCGAATCCGCAAATCACCTCATCCGCGATCAAAAGAACGTCGTAGCGCCTCAGTACGGCTTGGATTTCGCGCCAGTAGCCCTCAGGTGGTGGCGTAATGCCGCCCGTACCTAAGACTGGCTCGGCAATAAAAGCACCAACGGTTTCTGGCCCCTCACGTAGGATCAACTCTTCGAGTTCGGCTGCGCGGCGATGAGAAAAGGATTCTTCGGTTTCACCCGACTCCGCTCCCCAATAATGATGCGGCGTGCCTGTGTGCAAGATGCCCGGAAAGGGCAGGTCCATGTGATCATGGTAGAATGACATACCGGTCATCGAACCAGAAATGACTGAGCAGCCATGATAACCGCGCTCGCGCGAGATGATCTTCTTCTTCCTGGGCTGCCCTCGTAGATTATTATAGTACCAAACAAGCTTGGCTTGGGTTTCGTTGGCGTCTGATCCAGATAGCCCGTAGAAGACTTTACTCGGCTTGCCCGGCGCCATTCTGACAAGGCGATCAGACAGGTTCGCCAGCTCTTCAGTCGTGTGAGCGGCATATGTATGATAGTAGGCCAATTTGTAAGCTTGTCGCGCAATCGCCTCAGCCACTTCGGTCCGGCCGTACCCGATATTGACACAATAGAGGCCCGCAAAGCCGTCGATGTAGCTACGGCCTTGCGCGTCTTCGATGCGGATACCCTTGCCACCGCTGACTATTGTGGGATCACCAATCTTGCCAGTCGCGAAATCCTTGAGTTGGGTGAAAGGATGCAGAACTGTCGCGCGATCTTTTTCAGCGATCGTCTTAATATTGTTCATACCACTTCTCCTAATCCACCAGGTCGCCGAAGCAGACGTATTTCAATTGCATGTATTCCTGAATGCCGTGTCGCGAACCCTCGCGTCCGAGTCCGGATTGCTTCCAACCCCCAAATGGGATTGGAGGCCCAGTGAATGAGGCCGTGTTGATGCCGACCATGCCGTACTCGATGTTCTCAGAAACTCGGAGCGCTCGTCGCAAGCTGTCGGTGTAGACGTAGGCGGCCAGACCCATCTCGCTGGCATTGGCTCGAGCCAGAACCTCTTCTTCGGAATTAAACGGAAGCACTGCCGCGACCGGCCCAAACGTCTCCTCGCTCGCAATAAGCATGTCGTCAGTGACATCGCTCAGCAACGTTGGAAGGACAAAATTCCGCCCGAGCGATTCGTCGCCGCTGGCAGAAGTCACTCGCGCCCCTTTTGCCGCCGCCTCATTGACTTGGGCCCTGCACTTATCGGCTACGGAGGACTTCGTCATCGGTCCAATATCAGTCGCAGCATCCAAGCCGTGACCAACCTTCAGCCGAGTGATTGCCGCAGCAAACTTTTCGACAAAGGCGTTATAGATGCCGGTTTGTACGTAGATCCGATTTGCCGCCAAGCAGTCCTGCCCCGACGTGGCAAACTTGGCAGCCATTGCGCCCTTGACGGCCTTATCGAGCTCGACATCGTCAAAAACCATAAAGGGGGCATGCCCTCCGAGCTCGAGAGACACCTTCTTCACGGTCCGCGCCGCGCCCTCAAGTAGCAGACGGCCAACTTCCGTCGACCCCGTGAACGAGAGGGCTCGCACCCTCGCATCCCGCAACAGAGGCGCCGAAAGCTCGACTGGATTGCCCACGAGCACTTGAAACACGCCTCGCGGAACTCCAGCCTCTTGAGCCAATCTCGCCAGAGCCAGAGCACAGAGCGGGGTCTCGGGCGCCGGCTTCACGACGACGGGGCAGCCGGCCGCCAAAGCGGCGCCGGCCTTCCGCGTAATCATAGCGACAGGAAAATTCCACGGCGTGAGGGCCGCCGCGACCCCAACTGGCTGCATCCTAACCTGAAGTACACTTCCAGGCTTGTGGCTTGGGATCGTCTCGCCATAGGCGCGCTCTCCCTCCGCGGCAAACCACTGGAGAAAGCCGGCACCATATGCGATTTCGGACCGCGCCTCCGCTAGCGGCTTGCCCTGCTCGCTCGTTACGAGGACAGCGAGCTCCTCAGAATGCGCGAGCATTAAGGAGGCCCAGGACCTGAGAATTGCCCCCCGCCTCTCTGGCAGCAGCCCTCGCCATTCAGCAAACGATCGGTCAGCTGCGTCGATGGCATGATTCATATCTGCGGCACTGCAACGAGCAACTTCAGCGATCACGTCCCCAGTTGCCGGATCGAGGACGACGTCCCTTTTGTCGGCATCGACCCAACGCCCATCGATCAGAGCAGCACCCGCGACAAAATCACGTCGACGCAGATTCCCGAGATGTCTCTTAGCTAGCCCGACCAGAGGTGGACTTGTGGGTCGGGCAGCTTCGAACGCCATTTCGAAATCCTAGCGGTCATTTGTTGAAATTCTGCTGCCAATCAGGATACTAATGTTACAAACAGATTTGCGTCGCTTTTTACCGTCGTCTGGACGGTTTCCTGCAGGACTTTGTCTCTTTGCAGCGGAATTCACTTGGAGCCCGACTTATGCAATACGACCGAACAGACGCCCGCATCCTCGAGATCGTCCAGAAGAACAATCGCCTGACATCTGAGATCATCGGCGAGCTTGCTGGACTTTCTGCAACCGCGTGCCAACGACGATTGAAGAGGCTCCGCTCCGACGGCATCATCGAGGCGGATGTCTCGATTGTTTCGGCAAAGGCGGTGGGAAGGCCTATTCAGATGCTTGTCCTTGTAAGCCTCGAGCGCGAGCGCGCAGATATCATCGACAGGTTCAAAAAGGCGATTAAGTCGTCAGCTGAGGTCGTCAACGGATTCTACGTCACGGGCGATGCGGACTTCGTTCTGTATATCACGTCCCGGACCATGGAAGATTATGAGCAGTTCACGCGGCGTTTTTTCTATGAGAACCCGGACATCAAGGGCTTCAAGACGATGGTGGTCATGGATCGCGTAAAGGCGGGTTTTGCGATTCCGGTGGAGGTTCCCGACCAAGATTGATCTTGTATCTTGGCCAATATTCCGAGGGTTCGCGCTTTTTTTCATCGCTTAGCCAAACAGAACGCGAGAAACGAGCACCGGCGCTCTTGTACCATCTAGTGATGCTAACTCACTCGAAGGTCGAGGAGCATGGTTGCTAAACAGCCCGTATGTCAGCCAAGTAACTCGGTTTCACAAGTGGGAGAGCACCCAGCCGTTAAGCATTGAACGGCCGATTCGATATGGCTGCGTTGCGGGAGCAAGACTAAGCGCTGTCAGGGATCTCCGATCAAGGCGCGACAGACAATTTGTAGACTTGGACATTATGCCTACGGCTCGTGATACAGAAAGCGGACTCGCAAACCAACCGGGCACGCAACGTGAATTTCAGAGGTTCGAGCGCAGGCCAAACTCTTCCGTTCGATTTGGCTTGAGCGTTTCGCGACAAGCTCTGACCTCGGGCAGGTCACCGCGCACGATACGTGTGTCCAAATGACGAAGCCTTCCGATCTGCGGACTTCCAGCGTCGATGCTATTACTGCTCCGCTGCGCTACTCCATCTTCCGGCGGATTTGGCTAGCGAGCCTGCTGTCCAATCTCGGTATACTGATCCAAGGCGTCGGCGCGGCTTGGGCCATGACAGAGATGACGTCCTCAGCCGATAAGGTCGCGATGGTGCAGACGGCCTTGTTACTGCCCGTCATGTTGATCGCTGTGCCGGCTGGCGCCATTGCCGACATGTACGATCGCCGAATTGTGATGCTAGTTGCGCTCTCGATCGCCCTCTGCGGCGCGACAGCGTTAACTGCATTTGATCGGGCGGGGCTTACCACGCCGGATCTGCTGCTGTTGCTTTGCTTTGTGGTCGGCGGCGGCATGGCATTGATGGGGCCGGCCTGGAGCTCCTCGGTGAGCGAGCAGGTTCCGGCGCCATCGCTGCCGGCTGCGATTGCGCTCAATAGCATGAGCTACAACATCGCGCGTAGCTTCGGACCCGCGGTGGGAGGAATTGTTGTTGCGACTGTGGGCGCAGGGGCGGCTTTCGGGCTCAATGCATTCCTCTATTTACCCTTGATATTGGCGCTGTTTCTTTGGAAACGAGTCCCCGAGCCGTCGCGGCTGCCGCGCGAGAATCTGAGCCGTGCCATTGTCTCGGGCGTGCGTTACATCGCCAATTCGCCGTCGATCAAGGTTGTAGTAGCCCGCACCATGATAACCGGTGTCGTCGGCAGCGCGGTCCAAGCGCTTATGCCGCTGGTCGCTCGCGACCTGCTGCACGGGGGCGCTCAGACATACGGCGTCATGCTAGGTGCCTTCGGGTTAGGCGCGGTCGTCGGAGCGCTCAACATCAACGAAATGCGCAGGCGTATGAGTGGCGAGGCTGCGGTTAGCGCCTGTACACTCTCGATGAGCGGCGCGATCGTGGCGATCGCGCTAAGCCACAATTCGGTCTTGACAGCCGCCGCTCTGGTTTTGGCCGGCGCCGTATGGACCATCGTCTGGACTCTTTTCAACATTGGCGTGCAGCTCTCAGCCCCGCGCTGGGTCGCGGGTCGCTCCGTTGCGGCTTGGCAGGCTGCGTTCTCTGGCGGCCTTGCAGTTGGCAGTTGGGGCTGGGGTAGCCTCACCGATGCCGTCGGTGTCGACAACTCATTGCTCGTCTCTGCCGCACTCATGCTACTCCTGCCCTTGCTTCGGCGTTGGCTGCGCATGCCAGTTATCGCCGAGCGCGGGCAGGACGCCGAGATGCTAGCCGATCCCAAGGTGCGGCTCCCGCTTACGTACCGGAGCGGTCCACTGGTGGTTGAGCTCGAATATCGCGTGGCGCCAGAAAATGCGCGAGCCTTCCACAACGTCATGCAGGATGTGCAGCTCTATCGGCAACGCAACGGCGCCTATGGATGGTCAATTGCACGTGATATCGCCGATCCCAAGCTATGGACGGAGCGCTATCACTGCCCGACATGGCTCGATTATTTGCGCCAACGCAACCGCTGGACCCAGTTGGAGCGCGAGTTGGATGATAAGGCCATGGCGTTCCATATTGGGCCTGAGCCCGTGCGCATCCGTCGTATGCTGGAACGCCCGTTTGGATCGGTGCGCTGGAAGGATGATGTGCCCGACCGCATCGAGAGCGAGCTCCAGCATCAGAGTCGCCAATAGCCGCGTGACCCAACCGCTTGCCGCAGCCCCCTCCGTCGGAATGACCTGCCTCCTTTCATCGCACCAGCATTCACGAACCCACAGCCATCTATGACGCGGCTGCGATTCGTTAACAGTACCGCGTTGCCGAGCTAGGTGAATAACCCGTGTGTCCTGTTTGACGTCCCTACTCCGCACACAATAGGAGCCCACACTTATGATACCCAAGTCTCGGAGGAGACGTCCCGCAGGGGACCTCGTGACCAGACTGTCGTTCCCGCGGCTTTTAGCGCGCGGGATCGCGCTGGCTGGCCGTGGACAGCGGAGCGCGTAGCTGCCGGCCAGCGGCGAATCTTGTGGCCGGCCTTGACCGCCGGTTTTTCACGGTACTGCGCCCCAGAAGCACGACGTTCTCGGCACGCTCCTCGAACGCCCAGATGTGTAGTTCGAGGGTCTGCGCCTTGGGCTCACCGCTGTCGGCGTCTTTGACCACCGGCATTGCCGCCACCTCACCAGTGTCGCGCGCTTGCGCTGTTCGCGCGCCGCAAGCTCGCGGCCCAGCAGCCTCTCCGGGGGGCGGCGAAGCCGGCGGCCTATGAGCCAGGCCCGGCCATTCCGTCGCCGGGCAAGCCGTCTTCAGCTGTTCGCACAGGCCAACGATCCGTCGTTGCTGCGAACATGGCAGCGCGCAGTGGATGCTGCAAGGCTGCTCGTCCGTAGCTCTCGCGGGCCCTATCGCCCCGCTTTCTGGGTCCCTAAGGTATCTTGTTCCGCGAACAGCCCAATTAGCGATCTCTCGCCCCCTCGACGGGCAAAAACTCGTATCTCCACTCCTTGCTGCTGGCCCAAGACGGTTCGCGCAAAAACTTCGGCGCTGTTGGTCATTTTTTCATAAAGCACGCGCGAGCCCATTGGTGTTCTCGTTGCTGCCGCGCTGCCATGGGCTTTGCGGGTCGCAGAAGACACTTGGACACCCGCATCATTTGGCGAAGTAGGGTATACGTAAGGGCCATCCTCTCTCCTCGCAGGTCGCGGGCGTTCGCATAATCGGAGTCGGCCAGCATAGCCTCTACTCCTTCGCTTAGCTGCGTCACCGATTATGCCAACAGGGGCAACTAGTTGACATCCTCATTTTCGCGAAGGCGGCGAGTTCGAGTTGCCGAGCGGACGTTGAACTCGTCGGCCTCGGCCATGAGGCCATGCTCCACGAGCAACTTCTGAGTTCGGCGATCGTGATCGACGCCGGCTGATAGTCGTGCCGCCATCGTTCTGCGGGCGGTTATCGGCTCTGAAGAGTCATGCTGCTTGCTAAGAGTTAGAATCGCATCACGAGAAGCGCCGCGTGGACGGCTGCCCCGATTGACAAGCCGATCCAGATACCAATGGCACCGAGGTCCATCTCCAAGCCAAGTACATAGCTAAGTGAAAATCCAATCAGCCAATATGCGATGCCCGCAAACAGAAGCGGCATGCGCGTATCCTTCAGTCCGCGCAGGCTGCCCCACGCGACAGTGTATATTGCGTTAGTGATAAACAAGCTTGCGCCGACTAGAATTAGGTGCGCAGCGAGCTCGATCGTCGCGTCGGCGTCCTTGACCGACACGCCCAAGAAGAACTTGGCGATCTCAAAACGCCCGGCAGTTACCGCAACCGTAAGGATTGCCACTATAACGATACCAAACAGCATCGCGGCCAGGCTCGCCCGCTTGATGCCAGGGCGGTCGTTGCCGCCGACCGCATGGGCAACGCGCACAGTCGCCGCCGTGCTAATGCCGAAAGGGATCATGAATAGGATTGCCGCGACCTGAGATGCGACTTGGTGGGCCGCAAGAGCCTTGGTGCTGATCACGCCCATCAGGAGGGCGGCGGCAAAGGAAATTCCGTACTCCATTAGCAAAATCATCGAAATTGGCGTTCCGATCGTAACCAACTGCCGCATCAACGGCCAGTCGAAGCGCCAGAAATGCGCAAGAACGCGGTACTCCCGGAATGGGTGACGCATTGTGGCGAACCACAAACTGGCGAGAAACATCGCAGAGTTCACCAGTGTCGTCGCAAGACCCGCGCCGAACAGTTCGAGCCGCGGCAGGCCGAACTCGCCATACATAAACTAACAAGGCGTTCACGGGTATGGCCGCAAGCGTGATCCATAAAACCGGCTCCGGCCGATTGACCGCAGCCATAAAATTACGGATGGTCAGAAAACACAGCACCAGCGCCACGCCCCAAGCCACTCCAGATAGATATTGCTGCGCGAGCAGGGTCGCATCCGGCGCCTGGCTAAGAGCCAACAGTATTTGCTCACTGCACAGCTGAAACGTCATGATAGGACGCGATAGTGAGAGCGCGATCCACAGACCCATGCGTAGCGAGCGCCGCACCACCCTTAGATTATTCGCACCAAACGCCTGCGCAGCAAAGGTTGCGCTTGCCGCCAGCAGGCCCACGCAGAAGGTCAAGCCAACAAAATAGACCTTGCCGGCCAGCGCTGCCGCGGCGACCGCGTCGGCGCCAAGGCGACCGAAGAAGGCAAGGTCGGCCGTCATCATTGCGACCTGGCCAAGCTGCGTCAGCACCATCGGCAACGCAAGTTTGGCAGTTTCGATGAGCTCGAAAACGAACTCATGAGTAACCGCCCGCCTTACCACTCCATATCTTGAAGGCCACACTGTCTTTGTTTCGACTTCCTTGTCCACGGATTCATGCTTTCCATTTTGATCCAACTCCTGTTCGTTGCTATACTAAAAGGAACTTCGCGGACTCGCGCCCGGCTTTGCGCAGCTACGTTGCCCAGAAGTGAAGCCTCCCATCAAATATGATCTGCTGTTGTTCCTGATCGTAGGGGCCAGCTCGTCCACGGATGCGAACAGCCGCATCGGCTTCACTAGGGCCTCACCGCCGCTTCGACCGTTTCGGGCGTGTTGAGCAAAAAAAAAGGAAGCGATATACGGGCCCGCAAGCGGGATCGGTCGATCATCGGCATTGCCGGGATAGCCGTCGCCGCGAACCGGCCGCCGGCCACTGGCGCAAAACCCTGCGGAAGACGGATTGTGGTGCGGTAGGCAAACTCATGCGGCACGCATACGTAACTTGGAGAGACAGTTTCGTGGGTCACCACTGCAACCTCTTAAACGAGCAATGCCCCAAATCTCCTTATCAAGGTTCGTGCCAACTACCGAATGCTTGGCTTTGACGGCGATTTGCTCATGCGGGCGCGTCTCAGCCCCGACAGCATGTTGCAGATCCGCAAAGCGAAACGTCGGCGTTATCCACGATCGGTAGTCCTGTTTAGCTCCAGCGCGAAAGCGTGCTGATGCTCCGATCGGCTCGACTGCGCTCGCGAGGAACACTGGCGCTTCGGGCCATTAAGCGGTGAATTGGCGATGATTAGCGCTCCGCCTCAGACAAAGTTATATAACTTGATGAGGACAGCGAACGGGGGAGCGAATATTGAGCGAATGGTGGGGCGGGACCATCAGCGCTAATGTCATCAAAAGACAGCAGTTCGCTACGTAAGCGTTATCCTTGCCCCTAACGATTTGCTGATAGATTTCGATCAACCGTTGTGTGATTGTCCCAGGTCGACCGCCCCCAATAACCATTCGGTCTACAGATGTCACCGGGGTAATTTCGGCCGCGGTGCCACAATAGAATACTTCTTCGGCGAGGATCAGTTCGGTCCGATCGACATCTCGCTCGACAGTTTCTAGCCCAAGGTATTCACGTGCGAGCTCGATAACGGTTTGGCGCGTGATCGACTCCTCCAATATATCGTTGGAGCCGCTCGGCGTGATCAGCTGGCCATCACGAGCGATGAACACGCACATCGCGGCGGCCTCGGCTAGCTTTCCCCTTGAATTGAGAAGGAAAGGTATATCGTAACCATCGCGTTGGCTCTGCATAATAGCCAATCGCGAATTATGATAATTTGCGTTGCACTTCATGCGTGCAGGCATAACGTTGTCAGGCATGCGCATCCAAGAACTAATCTGAGCCGAAACGCCTTCGATGGTTTGGCTTCTAGTGCGGCGGGGTCGCGCAGTGATCGCTGTTCCTATGGGTCCAGTCGCCTCCAACTCGCCAGATCCGTCAATAAACGCCATCATTCGGATATGCACGTCTGTGCGAAGTGCATTTGCTCTGCACAGGCCAACGAGTGCTTTGGCCAATTCCCCTCTAGGTGGCCCCTGATCGAATCGCATTGCCTTTTGCGAGAAGGCATAACGGTCAAGGTGCTCTGCAATGCGAAAGAGGTACAGTTGCTGTGCCTCTTCGTTCTAATAACGGCCTATTCCCTCAAAGACACCTACACCATACTTTGCCACCGGTGCGAATACATGCAACTTGGCATCGTTCCACGGACAATTTGGCCGTTGAGATATACAAATTTTGCCGCCGACATTTAAGTTCACTCCGTATGCGAATAGCCGCTATGCTCGAGCCTCGTTCACACAATTAAAAAAGTCCACAAATCTGTCTGAGCTCTGTGAGTTGAGGAGCGGATCAGAAAAACTCGAGCGCGCGCTGGGAGCTTCAAGGAGGTGACGGTGGCAGTGCGTCTGTAAGGACCGGTTTGCGAGAAGAGACCGTAGTTGACATTGCATGGCGAACTTCATCTCCGGGCTGCTTTGAGCAGCCCGACTAGTACATCGACCGACGGTTGGCATGCTTCTATGATCTTCATCAATTGCCAGCTTTGGTAGTTGACGCGCCTTTACATCCCACCGGAGAAATGGCGCCGGAGATCAAATGACACGTGCAACCGTCATCGGCCCTGATCTTGTCCTCATATGTGGAATGGCCCGCGTGGTAAGATCTTTTTCACTCGATCGGTGCCTTGACTTTGCCTGCGATCAACCGCGTCTTATCGTCATGGAGATCGATCGAACTGGCCGGTCGCTCTGTCATCACTAAGCAGAGCAAACAGCTTGCTCCTACGCGCGATCGCCAAATTCGTCGGATTTTCTATCAAATCCATTTTGGTCTTTCCTTCCGAGAAATTGCAAGCCTCATCCGGTGTCCGAACGTCGGGCTCGATTGTCCGGTGACCTTGCCCCACAGGCTTAATCCAGATTGGAGTTCGCTCTGGCCCATATGAGGACCAGAGCATGAAGCGCAATCGTTTTACGGAAGAGCAGATCATCGGGATCTTGAAGGAGGACGAGGCCGGGGTTTCGGTGGCCGATCTGTGCCGCAAGCACGGTGTCAGCGACGCCAGCATCTACAATGGAAGGCCAAGTTCGGCGGGATGGACGTCTCCGAGGCCAAGCGGCTGAGAATGCTGGAGGACGAGAACACGAAGCTGAAGCGGCTCCTGGCCGACGCCATGCTGGACAATGCGGCGCTGAAGGACCTCTTGGGAAAGAAGTGGTGACGCCCGCTGGGAAACGGAAAGCTGTCGCTCATCTGGTGGATGCCCACGGAATGAGCGAACGGCGGGCGTGTAAAGCCATCGGCTGCTGCCGCATGACCATGAGATATCGGACGACCTTGGCTGACGATGCCAGCCTTCGTCAGCGCATGAGGGCGATTGCCCAGGAACGCCGCCGCTTCGGTTACCGGCGGCTGCATGTTCTGCTCAAGCGGGAGGGGTATCTGATCAACCACATGGCCTAATCGCACGCGCGAAGCTGAGGCAGAATGTTCTCCTCAGTGCAAACGAGGAGCATGTGATGACCCTTTATGTTGGTTTGGACGTATCGCAAAAGGAGACGGAAATTTGTGTGATCGACGGCGACGGTCGGCGCACTTGGCG
>NZ_JADPKU010000090.1:0-906 GCF_023074095.1 Bradyrhizobium sp. 137 | reverse complement strand
TGTCGATGTTCAATAATTCGCTGATTGGATCGCGGTGGTCTTGGTAGCGGCGAAGGCCTTGGGAGTTTGTCCTGCCAAGGCCTGATGGGGTCTGTGGTTGTTGTAGTATACGAGATAGTCGAACAGTTCGTTGGCGAAGTGGTCGAGATTGTCGAAGGTCGCGCCGTCGATGACGTCGTCATCGAGGGTGCGCCAGAAGCGTTCGACCTTGCCATTGGTCTGTGGCCGATAGGGCCGGGTGTAGCGGTGTTTGATGCCAAGCTCGAGCAGCATGGCCTCGAATGGATGCTCGTCCGGCTTAGTGCGGGCAGCGAACTCGGCGCCGTTGTCGGATAGGATCTCCTGGAAGACGAGCCCGTAAGTGAGGTTGAGGGTATTGATCATCTTCAGGGTCTTGAACATGACCGGCAGCGCCTTCTTGGAGGTTAGGACCTCGGCCCAGGCCAGACGCGAGCAGCTGTCGATCAGGCTGATGATGTAGGCCGTGACTGGGGGTGGCGCGAGGAACATATCGCGCGGCAATTGATGCAGATCGACGTGGCCCAGCTCCCCGAGCTTGTCCTTGATAATACGGCGTTTCTCCTCGCGCATCGCCGGCGTGCGGCGGTTCAAGCGGTAGCGCCTCAGCACCCGATAGATCGTGATCGGCGAAGGTACCGTGTCGCGCGTCTCGCGCAAGACCGCATGAATCTCATAGCGGTTCATCCCCCGCTTGCGATGGGCGACGATCTCCGCCTCGATCCCTTCCGGCTCGCGCCGTTCCCGCCACTTCGGGCCGCGCCGCCGCGGCAGCAGGTCCGCTTCATCGCCGCTCTGCAGATAGCGATTGTAATACTTGCGGAAGGTCTGCGAGCAGGTCCCGTGGTGCCGATAGAAGTCGCCGACCCGGTTGAACAATGGCGATCG
>NZ_JADPKU010000091.1:0-53238 GCF_023074095.1 Bradyrhizobium sp. 137 | reverse complement strand
GCCGGACAAGCCCAACAGCAGGCGGTCGTGGTAGGCGCGCGGATCGTAAAGCCGCTCGCCATCCGCAATGAGCACGCCGAACACCGAGCACAGCTCGAGCAGCTGATGCCAGTCCCGGTTATTGCGGGCCAAGCGAGAAGCGTCGAGGCTCACCACAAGGCCGGCGTTGCCAAGGCCGATCTCGGCAATGAGCTTCTGGGAACCATGACGATCCACAGCGCCAGCACCGGATTTGCCCAGATCCTCGTCAATGACCTGGACGCGATCCGGCGGCCAGCCCAGACCGATGGCGCGATCGACGAGGCGGTACTGCAGCTGCGTGCTCTCCTGGTGCTGGCGCACCTGGTTCACGGATGACTGCCGCACGTAGACATAGGCCAACTTGGCTCGGTGCACGGCTCAGTCCCCTTCCGGGCGTGCCGGCAACCGCTTGCATTCGCCGCAGCAGCGTGGCGAGGATTTGAGCGATCTGGGTTTGCGTCGCGGTCGATAGATTCGGCCACAGGCGCGGAATGTCGGCCGTCGGGCGGATTTGCCAACGTCGCCAGTGGTCGATACGCAACGCGACCTGGAAGCGGTCGGTGGGTCATCGCGAATCACCTTCTCGTCGAAGGCTGAGACTCGCGCTCAAATGTTGCATCAATGGGATCAGCGTACGTGCACTGATGCGCGGCAGATCGGCGGCGTTCGGGCGGGAAGTGATCGGCGTCTCGGCAAGATCCGTCGACGCCATCCGAACCGCCCGCGGCCGTCCGTCCGGCAGCGCGACAACGACGTGGGCGGGACCGCGCCCCGACCGCTCCTTCAGCACCTCAAGCCGGTGCCCAAACAGGAAATGATGCGCGTAGACCGGCTCCTGCACCACAGCCATGTGCTGACGATCCGCGGTGACAGCTACCGGCTCCGCGCCAAGCGCAAAAGCGGCCTCGCCAAGACGCCGACCGCCGGTGACGGCCCTCCGGTCGGCTCCGCCTCCCTCCGGCCCGTCACCGGCGGAAACAACCTTCAACCGAGATCATAATCCGGATGGGGGGGCAGTTCTTCATGACGCAAAGTGGGCGGTTCCGGATGGCGTTTGACACACGGGGCAAGCCCCCACCCGTAGACAGAATGGATAGTGCGTTACGTACGGACCTGGCTACTTCCGGGAAGCCAGGAGCTTGGACAAAACTGTGCGATCATTTCGTTGAAAGGCCTTGAATCGCACGTAACGTCACATTGTACGATCTTGAAATGAGATCGCGACCTCTGACAAACGAACGTAAGCTACTCCTAGGGTGTGGGACGATGGCATAACGACCTTGTCGTATTTCGAATTTGCGGCGAACGCTCGCCGTAAATGAGCCGGCGGCGACTCTCCCTTGCCGACGGTCGGGGCGATGTGTAGCAGCGTCGCTCCTCCCAGACTGACTTCGCCCGGCTTCCAAAATGAGGCCGGGCCTTTTTTGCCGTCGGGAAGACGTTAGTGCCTTGTCGACGTGCAACTGCTCGATCAGCTCGTCCGCAACCAGGCAAACTTGCGAGGTCGAGTGCGGCAAGACAACACGCGTTACGACCACATCGGCATGCTGATTGTAAATCGTCAACAAATCGCAGCCTTCGGTTCTAGCATACAAAGCAACGCTTCCGAGCCACCAACGACTTGAACGGTTCCGGTCTGTTTTCCTATAGACAGGCCATACTGTGCCTTGCGCAGGAACACCAATACCGCAACGTACCGACCTAAAGAGATATCGTGACGCGCACACAACGAACGCATTGGTTTTTGCGTCCCAAAGCCAACTGCTGTGCAGTAGTTCTTATTGTGCAACGGCATCTCTGTGCTCGAGTCGGCGGGTGCGCGAGATCAGCCGCCGAACGGTGATTTCCATTGGCGATACCGCAAGAAAAACGAGACTCGAATTGACGTACTACGAACCATCC
Source organism: Bradyrhizobium sp. 137 (assembly GCF_023074095.1). Lineage (NCBI taxonomy): Bacteria > Pseudomonadati > Pseudomonadota > Alphaproteobacteria > Hyphomicrobiales > Nitrobacteraceae > Bradyrhizobium > Bradyrhizobium sp. 137. The sequence goes on along the minus strand of NZ_JADPKU010000091.1, from coordinate 51,315 downwards.
TGCACCCTCGATCGTCCCCGCGCGGCGCTCCCCAAACCGAGCCGCAAGGTAATAAATTGCGCGGTGGATGCCGACTCACTGTCAACAGATAAGCGAGCGGAGCCATCGAAAGCGGACCAACCGCTCCCAAGTGACGGAAGTCTCGTTTGAGTTGTTTGTTTGGATATGAATGCACACAATGCCTTTCGATACCGTCCTTATCGCCAACAGAGGCGAGATCGCCGCCCGCATCATCAAGACGTTGCGAAAGCTGGGCCTTCGTTCTGCAGTTGTCTACCACGAGGTCGATGCGCAAAGCCCGGCAGTCTCCATGGCCGACACAGCGATTCTTATCAGCGGTCACACGCCGATCGCGGCCTATCTGGACATCGCACAAATTATCGCCGCCGCTCACAAGGCGGGCGCCGGCGCTGTTCATCCAGGTTATGGATTTCTTTCCGAACAGGCTCAATTCGCCACGGCCGTGATAAAGGCCGGCATTGCGTTCATCGGCCCCGCACCCGAAACTATTGAACTGATGGGCGATAAAATTCGGGCCCGCAACTTCGTCCAGTCGAACGGCTTTCCAGTGGCCCCATCTGCAATTGAGGAGGACGATCCAGCGACGTTCGTCTCCAGGGCGCGTGCAATTGGAACCCCTTTGCTGGTAAAGCCGTCAGGGGGCGCGGGCGGCAAGGGCATGCGGATTGTACGCGACGTCGATGCTCTGGAAGGCGCGATTGAGCAGGCTCGCTCTGAGGGGCAACGGTATTTTGGGGATCACCGGCTTTACGTCGAAAGATACATTGAGAACCCGCGGCATATCGAAGTGCAGGTACTCGGCGACTCTTTTGGGAACATTGTACACCTGTTTGAGCGGGAGTGCTCGGTGCAACGCCGCTTCCAGAAGATCATCGAGGAAGCGCCCTCGCCAGCGCTGTCGCCAGAACTACGGAAACGCGTCTGCGAGACCGCGGTCGGTATCGCACGCGCCGCGAATTATCAGAACGCAGGAACCGTTGAATTCATTTTCGATGCAGGAGAATTCTACTTTCTCGAGATGAATACGCGCCTACAGGTCGAACATCCCGTGACTGAGATGATCACCGGCATCGATCTTGTCGCCGAACAGGTCTATGCCACCGCGGGCCGAGAACTTGGTTTTGCTCAGTCAGATATCGTTTCGAACGGCCACGCTATCGAAGTAAGGCTGTACGCTGAAGCCCCCGAACGAGGCTATGTTCCGACGTCCGGCAAAGTACTTCTTCTCGAGTATCCGAGCGGGGTACGGATTGACAGCGGCATCACGCAGGGTCAGCCAATCACCACTTCGTTTGATCCCATGCTCGCAAAGATCATCGCGCATTCGCCGACGCGCACATTGGCCACCGCCACGGCCAATCACGCGATTCAGGGGGTCATTCTTCTCGGCTGCGAGACAAACGCTAGCTTCCTCGCCCGCATCCTTTCCGACGAGTCGTTTGTCCGCGGACAGTTTCATACGGGATATCTGGAGGAAAACCCGCACATTGCCGCTGGTGACTCTGCTACCGGCCTACCGGCATTCTTGGCATCAGCTGCTCTCCTTACCCGACAAGTCCGCGAATCGGCCGATGCCGTGCCCGCGCTTCACGCTTCGCTCGGCCATTGGAGAAATTGACGTGTATCACTCCGTCGAGGTTGATGGCGTCGACCATCAGTTATGGCTTTCACCCTGCCAATCCGGCTCCTATCATCTTCACTTGCGCGACCAAGTCATTTCCCCGGTCGCGTTTGCCCAATACGGCGAGAATTCAGGTGTCCTGACCATTGCCGGCGAGACCGAACGAGTCCGCTTCGTCATCGAAGGCGACCTGATCCACGTCCACATCCGTGGCATGATGCGCGTTTTGCGCTACAGCGACCCGTTGCGAACGCTCGCTTGCGTGAACCAAGAGGCAACTTCGCTCATGACCCGCGCCCCGATGCCGGGAGTAGTCGTTACGATCGCGGTTTCGCCTGGTCAACCGGTATCCGCAGGCGCGGCGCTGATGATGATTGAGAGCATGAAGCTGGAAACTATTATTCGCTCTTCACAGGATGGCGTAGTCGATCGAATCCATTTCAAAGAAGGGGAGAGCTTCGAGCGGGATGCTGTGCTGATTACGCTATCGAAAGAAGGGCGCTGAAATGCTACGAATCGCTTCTGGGGCGAATGTCAATTCGCAAGACTTTCGTCAAAACGAGCTCCACAACAGGCGGCTTGCTGACGAGTTGAAGGAGCGGCAACGTGCTGTCCGCTTCCAGCGGCCCGACCGGGAGCTCGAGCGCCTTCGACGTCAAAATAAGCTGTTTGTACGAGATCGGATCGACGCCTTGCTCGATCCAAAAACTCCGTTCCTCGAGCTTTCAACGCTGGCCGCTAACAAGGCCTATAACGGCGAAGTGCCCGGCGCGGCACAGGTCGTCGGCATCGGGATCGTCGCGGGTCGCGAGGTGATGGTTCATGCAGACGACGCAAGCGTAAAGGCGGCGCATGGTATCCGTTGTCTGTCAAGAAGATAGTGCGAGCCTTGGACGTCGCAATCGAGAATCGTCTGTCAGTGATTCATTTGTGCGACGGCGCCGGAGGATTCCTACCTTTTCAGGCAGAGTTCTTCGCCGATCGCTACTTCGCGGGTCGGATCCTCCGTAACCAATCCATTCTCTCCAAGATGGGAGTACCGCAGGTCGCGATCGCAATGGGTCATTGCACAGCGGGAGCGGCCTACGTCCCGGCGCTTAGCGAATTCAACATTATGGTCGAGGATACGGGAGCTATATTTCTCGGTGGCCCTCCAGTCGTGAAAGCTGCTACCGGTGAAGACGTATCGGCACAGGAGCTTGGGGGCGCCCACATGCATACGAGCGTGTCGGGCACGAGCGATTATTCCGCAAGCTCCGAGATGCACGCCATTGCGATCGCACGTGATATCGTTGCCCGATTCCATCGTCCCGCGAAGACTCCGATTGATCAAGCCGCCCCGGAGCCCCCTGCTTACGACGCATCGGAACTATACGGCATTATTCCAAAGGACCCTCGAGTGCAGTTCGACATGCGGGAGATCATCGCCCGCATGATCGATGGTAGCCGATTCCACGAATACCAGCCGCGTTTCGGCACGTCCCTGCTGTGCGGTTTCGCGCGGCTTCATGGATATCAAATAGGGATTCTTGCAAATAATGGCGTGCTGCTCAGCGAAAGTGCGCTGAAGGGCGCTCACTTCATCCAACTATGCGACAAGAACCGGACGCCCCTGCTCTTCCTGCAGAATACGACGGGTTTCATGGTCGGCCGCGAATACGAGCGCCGTGGCATAACCAAGGATGGTGCCAAGCTGATCATGGCCGTCTCGGGAGCGTCGGTCCCGAAATTTACGGTCGTTTGCAACAGCTCGCACGGAGCAGGTACCTACGCTATGGCGGGACGTGCTTTCGATCCTCGGTTCGTCTTCACCTGGCCGCAGTCTCAGATCTCTGCGATGGGCGCCGAGCAAGCGGCAGGTGTGCTGACCCACGTTAAGACCAGACAACTGGCCCGTGACGGTGGGCGGCTCGCAGAGCAGGAGCTGGCAGCTATTCGAGGTCCCCTTCTCGACGAGTATCGGGAACGATCCAGCGCCTACTATGCAACCTCCGAAATCTGGGACGACGGAATTCTTGATCCAGTCGATACCCGAAGTGCACTCGCGATCGCCCTGAGCGCTTCGCTGAATGCTCCCATCGAAGCGCCCCATTATGGCGTATTCCGAATGTAGCCGGCAGGAGTCGAACGTCCGTCTCTGTAGATTCTACTCCCTAGCTGGGTCCAAATCGACGCATCGTCCTGTCCCTGGCATGAGCCAGATTGGTGTCGTCCACATTCCGGGCAGAACTCGAATTCGCGACCTTGGTCAAATTAGACCAGCCCGTTTCTAAGTGGTGCGTTGAATTCGGTGACCACGTTGTCGATCAGGATAACGGGTTGCGCCGAAGTAGGCCGAGCTGGGGTCGCATAGCCCTGATTGGCCGCGCATCGAACCTCGCGTGGGGACTACGCAAATTGCGTAACACTCGAGATGATCTGCTCGTTACACTTCTAGCATTGCGTAGTGTATTGCGAGGCTCCTGCGGGTCGAAGCCATCGAGATCTGGAGTTCGCGATTGATGCAAGCGCGGGCCGCCCTGCTGACTCTGATCCACCAACGGACGCGTCAGTCACATTAAGATCTAAGGTGCGCCCTACTGATGAATTGTTGGGTCCATTCATCATCGACGATAACAGTCCTGGGAGGAGACATGCAAGCCATCATGCCGATCTCAGTCAACTATTCCACGACGGGCTGGGTGCAGAAGAAGTTATCCCGCCATGCTCGACTATGGACCATCCACCGTCTTGCCGTCCAATCGTCTGATCTGATCTCGAGCAAAGAACACTTGCTCCTTTGCAAGTGAACGCCATGGATAGCTTGATTCTTACGTAGCGTCAGGTTGTAGGATTGCAGAGCCGACTGACGTTCAAGCTGACACCACGCATGCCTCGACAACGCATACGCGGTCCGAGCCGGACCGGTTGCCGAGCTGCATGACCCCACTAACGCCCGTTTCGAATGAGGCCACTTGGAACGACTAAGCACATGTAGAGCAATGAACGCCCTCAAATCGATCATTAGCAAAGTTGCTACAGGTGCCACGCTGACCCGCGAGGAGACCGCAACAGCCTTTGAAATCATCATGTCGGGCCAGGCGACATCCTCCCAGATTGGAGGATTATTGATGGGGATGCGGGTACGTGGCGAAACCGTAGAAGAAGTCACCGGCGCAGCCTCGGCCATGAGGAGCAAAATGCTCCGGGTCAGTGCGCCCCCCGATCCCGTCGACATCGTTGGTACGGGCGGTGCGCTTCGGGCTCAGTCAACGTGTCGACATGCGCCTCATTCATCGTCGCCGGGGCCGGCGTTCCTGTGGCAAAGCATGGCAACCGCGCCGTGTCCTCACTATCAGGTGCTGCTGACGTCTTGGCCCGCCTCGGCGTGAAGGTCGACCTCCCGCCTGTAGGCGTTGCTCGTTGTGTGCACGAAGCTGGCATCGGCTTCATGCTTGCGCCCATCCGTCATCCGGCTATGCACCACGTCGCCCGAATCCGAGCGGCAATTGGGACCCGCACGATCTTCAATCTAGTCGGCCCGCTCGCAAATCCGGCCGGAGTCAAGCGGCAGATCGTCGGAGTGTTTTCGCGGCAATGGGTGCAGCCTTTGGCGCAGGTGTTAAAGAACCTTGGTGCTGAGTCCGTCTGGGTGGTGCATGGCTCAGATGGACTCGATGAGATCACCCTCACCGGGCCGACGTTTGTTGCCGCGCTAGAGAGAGATGCGATCCGCACCTTCGAAGTCACCCCCGAAGAAGCGGGCCTCGCCCGCTGCCATAACGAGGCGCTGAGGGGCGGCAACGCCGATTCCAATGCAATCGCGCTGCAAAGCGTGCTCGACGGCATGCCAAGTCCGTACCGCGATGTTGCTCTTCTCAACGCCGCCGCGGCAATGATCGTGGCCGGCCGCGCAAGCAGCTTGAAGGACGGCGTCGCCCTTGGGCACGAATCCCTTAATAGCGGTGCGGCAGCCGCGCGATTGAAACACCTGATCGCGATCTCCAATGCTTGACACGGCCGATGTACGACATTTTTAACACCAACATCGAAGCCAACGAGCGCGAAGAGATTGCAAGCGCAAAGCGCGAGTTGCCTCTGCCACACGTCGAGGCGCTTACCGCGGTTGCGTCACAGACGCAGCAGCCCCGCTTTCGAAGCGACGGGAGCAGGAGCGCCCCCTATGAGAAGTGAAGCGCCGGAGCTGCGCTCTTCGATCATGCCAAACCCTTGCCGCCGGGCTCGGCTTCGATTTGGTCGACGTCTTCACCGGCGGCGTTTCCGGCGGCGATTTTACCGCGTCGCGTACCGCAAGACTCGACGGCCTCGCCGTGACGGCAAGGGCGCGCATACCCACTATGAGCAGCTCTACATTTCGTTAGTTGAACCGCGTGGGCGGCTATAGCATCGGCTCTATCAGACGCTGCGATGATTGCTGCGTGACGCGATAGCTGCCAGGCCATTTGCCGCCGTACGGCGGCGCGCTCGCGCATTCACGCAGCTCGTTTTTTCAGGGCAGGCGCCGCAGCTGGGGTGCATCGCATGAATTGCGTTGGCGGGACAAAGGCGCGCTATGGCGTGAGAGTTGAGTGCAGAAGAGGTGGTACTGTGTACTTCTCGGTTGCGGCGAGTAATTTAAGCTTGGCACCGCGAGCTCTTCCACTTTTCCTATCGGCGTTGCCCGGTGAGCCTCGGAAAAGTTTGATCCAGCGACAACACCAAGGGGCTTGAATCGCACGTAAGGTTAAATTGTACGATCTCAAGGTACATCAGTCTCGGGCTGGTCGAGATAAGGATTGCGAATGTTCGAGCATGTCAGAATCGCACCGCACCGTCATAACTCGATCATCGCGACAGTGCGGCTCGCGCGTGGTCCTGATGGGCTCAACAATCTACGGCCAGCACCATATGCCTTCACTGATCCACATCGCTGGAGAGCTGGTCAATTCAGAGGACGTCAACGTCACCCCTACCACGCTGTGCGGCTCCCCCTATTGCAGATTGGAAACCGAGTTCCTCCCCGGGTCGGGACACCCGTGGAGATCAGTTGAAAAGGAGTTTTCGGTTGTGTTCGCTCAGCCCGATTGGAGCTCGCACGGCGCCGTCATCTCGGAAATGCAGGATGGTCGATCCGACCTCCGATGGTTCCAATCGGCTTAGGCGGCTAGACCGGCGCGACAATCGCGAAAGATTGCTTCGCATTTCGGGGCAGCACGATGAAAAAACCCGACGGTACCAAGAACGTTCTGTTGGTCGACCACACTGAAGGTCAATGCCGAGCCATAGTCGGCTTGAAAGATGAAGATTCCAGATCTCCTATATGTGCGGTGAGCCTGTAAGTCGGAAACCTCAAGAAGATAACGTCATGGTGCGCTTATCACTACGCGCAGATGCACCGCAGCGCTGTCGGACAAAACGGAGCCCGTGACGAAGCGCCTCCGTCTTTACGCTTAAAGAGATTTGCATCGATCCCGGGCTGATGCCGTCGTCAAGACCGTATGCTTACGACTGAGATCGCTTGACTGCTCGCGGGAAGGCCATCCGATGCGATCTGATCGCGATCGAGAGCTTCCGAACGACTCAGGAAGTCAGGGGTTTAAGCAGTTTTGCAAGTACGTAGCGAACCTGAGCGAAAGGGGGACAAAGGTGGATCTTTGCACACTGATTGAGCGTAACGCGTCGTTTACTCCCGACAAACCCGCGATCCACTTCGACGGGGGCACCCTAAGCTACTCCGCCTTCACTCAAAGGATCGAGCAAATCGCTCGTGCTCTAAAACATCAGCTCGGCATCGAGAGAGGCGACCGCGTCGCGATCCTTGGCCTCAACCGGCCCGACTACCTGGCCCTGCTCTATGCCTGCGCGCGACTCGGCGCAATGCTCGTTCCATTAAATTGGCGGCTTACGGTCGCGGAACAGTTGTTCATCCTCTCCGACGCCGGTCCCAAAGTGCTAGTTCTAGAACAGGCCTTTGATGCGCTGCTACCAGCTCTGGCGGGGCAATTGCCCGAAACCTTTGTTGCGGGTTTGGACTTTTCGCCTCTCGGCGGGAGTAAGTGGGACTGCCTGGTAGACCAGGGCCGAGGCGACGATCGCAATCAGCACACGGACCTGTCTTGCCCGCTTCTGATTGTCTATACTTCGGGTACCACAGGGCGGCCGAAAGGCGCTGTGCTGCGTCAAGACGCGTTGCTGTGGAATGGAATTATGAGTCAGCACATGCATAACCTCGGCTCGACCGATCATGTCCTGACAGTCTTGCCGCTGTTTCACGTTGGCGGCCTGAATATCCAGACCACGCCGGCGCTGCATCACGGCGCGACCGTCACCATTCACACGCGATTTACGCCCGAGGCGACGCTTGCTGCGATCGAACGCGACAGACCTACGCTGGCTGCGTTGGTGCCTACCACGATGCAATTCCTAACCGACCATCCTCAGTGGCGGACGACGGACCTCTCCTCACTGAAGGCAATTTGCACCGGTTCAACGATGGTCCCGCAGCACCTTATCGAACGCTTTGTCGCACGTGGGGTGCCAGTGCTGCAGGTTTACGGTTCGACCGAGACCTGCCCTATTGCTGTTTATACGAGGCTCGGCGGCGATCTTACGCGTAAGGGCTCGAGCGGCTTGCCCGGCCTATGCTGCGAAGCGGCTATTCTCGATGATACCGGCAACAAGTTGCAGGCAGGCAGCCCGGGCGAGATCGCCGTACGAGGCCCCAATGTCTTCAGCGGGTATTGGGGCGCTCAACAAACAACGCGCGAGCCTTTGCACAATGGCTGGTATCTCACCGGTGACATCGGCTGCCGCAATGCCGATGGATACTTTTGGGTTCTTGATCGCACAAGGAACCTCATAATTTCCGGTGGAGAAAATATCTACCCGGCGGAAGTAGAGCGCGCGCTTATGGAGCATCCCTATGTCGCAGACTGCGCCGTTGTCGGTCGACCCGATCCGCGCTGGGATGAGGTGCCGATCGCTTATGTGATCAGGCGGCCGGGGGTTCGAGTTGACGCGGAAGCACTAATGGCACATGCAGGCTCGCAGCTCGCCCGCTTTAAGGTGCCGCGCGAAATTTTCTTCACGGAAGAATTGCCACGAACGGCGTTGGGCAAGATCCAGCATTTCGCGCTGAAGGGGCTTACACGATCAAGCCAGCACAACGACGGCGACTGAAGATTTCGATCGGGTTTGGCATTTCCTTTGCCCCGTAGGCGTGGCCGCTGAGGGCCGCGAAAACCCCACGCGTCACCGCGTCGATGCGAACACGGCAGCTGCGAGTTGATCATTTCGGCGCCTTTCGGTCGAATAACGTTGCCCCGAGGTCGCTGATGCCGCGGATCCTCATTATGAATGCCGGTACGGCGCAAATGTCGGGCTCTAATCTGCGACAACCCAACTGTCGCTTGCCCTCCAAGTCGGCTTGGTCTCCGTGTGGTTTGCACAGGAGGGAGATAGGGGGCCCAATTCCGGTATTGGTAAGTCAAGGATTCGCCGACTGTGATCTCTGGATGCTCGCGCAGTTTGAAAGGAGAAGCATTAGAACGCGTCATTTGAACCTCAGAAACGGGAGAGAACGCTCCGTGGACGAGAAGGAAAGAGAGCTCAACAGAGCGGCACTCACAAGCGTTTCTCGGCCCATGCGCCTCCTTCTCGGTCTGCAGAGCAGACCGCCGAGCTGCACGACACCAGAGCTGGCATGGTTCGGAATGTCTCTTGAAATGCTGCTGCCGGCATACATTGCCATCCTCTCACCAAATATCGCGATTTACATCTCCTGCGCTTTGAACTTGCGAATCAGATCGCAAATGCCGTTGTAGTCGACGTATGTCGACGGTTCGCACAAGATGTCGTCCATGTCTTCACAGGTGCCGCACTCTTCCAGGAAGTTAATAGAGGTGCTGAGCCGGAGCGACGTCGCCAGTTGGGGTACCCGTCCTCACTCAGCCGATATTCCGATCGTCTCCCACCTCAATTTTTTGGCCTCTCGACGCCGCCGACGCCCGCGTCAGTTAGAGCTTTGCCCGTGTTGCTGCCGGCGTATTCTGGGACGTGATCGAACTGCCCATGCCGTCTTTGGGAGCGCGATTGTATCAATCTTCCTATCAACCGATAAGTAGCGCGCCATTCGAACCAGTCCGGGTTCAAAAGGAGAGATCGCTCTTGCGAGCCTGCGTTGACGCTCGTCCTTGACGAGCGCTTGCAGCAATCCCGTACCAGCGCCTTGCTGAATAAAGCTTCTGATTATGCCAGAACAATCAGCGACCTGTCGATCGCGCAAGGCGTCTTGAACCTGACCTGACTTGTTCGGCAGTCCGAAACCGCACAACAAGCGCGGCCTCATAGTGTTAGCCTCGGACATTGCTGTTGAGGAGCATGCGCCGAGCCAGATGGAAGTGCTGGAAAGCCGCCTCATTTTAATCGGACCGCATCGACCCAGGCCGAGAGTGCGAGATGGTCGTTACCGCTCTCACAGCGCGGAAAGCGATTATGCTTGATCCAAGATGAGGCCGTTAAGGGTCACGGCGAGATTGGTCACCAGCATGCCAACGACTCCATTGGTAAAATGAAACCGGCTTTGACTCGGTCCAGAACAACTACAGTCTCGAGGCGCTTTATATCTGGATTTTCATTTATCAAGCGTCGGGTGAAATGCTCGTACTCTTCCATATTATTTGCAGTCACCAACAGGATGAAATCAGCTTGGCCCGTGACGTAAAATCCGCTCATCACCTCCGTCATAGTGCGGATCCCCCGCTTAAAGCGATCAATGATGTCGGCTCGATCGCGCTCAAAGAAAATGAGGACCAGCATAGTCACGTTTCGGCCGATCGCCCTTGGCGAAATGATTGAGACGTCTGATTCTATCACGCCCTCTTTTCGTAGGCGCTTAAGTCGGCGCTGAACTCCGGATGCAGATAGGGCAACTTTCGCGCCGAGTTCTTCACTGCTCAGGCGATTGTTGCGTTGAACGAGATCAAGAAGACGAGCATCGATTTTGTCGATTTCCGTGGCTGCATTGCGGACTCTCGAGCGCGACCGCCTCCTCCAGGCATGCGAGGTAGTGCCATTGAGCGTCCCGGTCATCTCTAAACCTTCTCCCTAGCACCTCTACGAATGCACGTCTTCAGCCGACAATGCGCGCACTGACGAGTTGAAAGGCTCAAAACCTTATCGGCGACAGCCAACCACCGATTCCGGCCTTGTGCGCGCCCGGTCGGCTTGCGTCGCCTCCCCTAATTCCAATAAGCCGCTACAGCTCTTTTCCTCACGGCGCTGTTGGTGGAGGTGACTTTGTCTGTACGGCATCTCTCTTGATCCCTGGCAGCTGATTGAACGTAGTCCTTTCGGGAGCGGACATGTGGGCGGCTTAGCGTCACCAATGGAGGACATAGGATTGACCTCCAGCTAGTGCGGGGTGAATTTCCTTCAGCTATGTCACGTCGTCGCCCGTGGCGGCGCGCAGGCCACACTGGCGGCTCTCAAAACCGACTAACGACAGCACTCTTCCATAGGCAGAGCGGCTTCCCGCCTGCGCCCCGTCGTGTGATGATCGATCACTGGACGCAATAGATCAAGAAGCAGCGCGCCCGGTATCGTCCCGCTCGCATCAGCATCGAGAACTGGCATCATTGAAATGTCTTCCTCTACGTCGAATGGGCTTAGGATTGCCTCTCCTCCGGCGTCAGTCAACGTCAGCGGCTTCGCCGCGGCAAACGGCACCTCGATATTGAAATAACTAAAGCGCGGCATCTCCCGGGCAAGGCGCACCAGAAAGGACATTGTTAACGTCACGCCACTGAGCAGCGCATTCAGGACCAGGATCGCAATCTTGGCTGTATCTGCGATACGGCCGAACGATCGAGCATCGAGGGCGCGTCTGCGTTGAGGCTCACGCCGTGGTAGGGCGGCATCAGCATCAGAAGGCTTGCGCCACGCGCGGCCGCATAGCGGACGCGCTCGATTGCAAATTGCGTGCTGAAATGTTTGCATGTGATCATGACCGCCTTGCGACTACCCACATGAGCCAGGGACAAATCAACCGATATATCGCACTCCTGCTCCGAAAACAGAAACTGCTCGGGACAATGAGCCAGAATGCAGATCCATCGGCGCGCTCGTCGATCATGCATTCGAGCACGCGGCGCTGCCCCTCAAGGGCAAGAACTCCGGTTGTGAAAGCCGGTGCGACTGGGAAGAGGCGGCCATAGGCGTATTTCCTTGCATTTGGCATGAGCAGGCGTCCAACAAGCGGATTTTCTTGACGGTCAGATGTCTTTGGGCTCGCTCAGGTCATCAAGAACATTCAATGCGCCTCGAACAGATAATAGGATCCGAGAATGGTCCTCGCAGTGTTCGCCGCCTGCAAGAAAGGCCGCACCAATCATCGGGCGTCCAGCCAGCTGCTGCGAAGACTTCGTAGTTGTTGTTCCAGCGGGTCCACCAGAAACTAAAGGCTGCGTTGGTGTAGCTCATGCCATAACCCGCTTCACCTTTCTCTTCCGATGCAGGGCATGAGCAATCCCACGAGGTCATTCCGGCTCTGCGGCAGCCTTTGCCGATGAGATCGGAGCGATAGACCTTTATCCCAGCGTCGTCCGTGGATACGCGGTGTTTTTCGCTCAGCATTTTGGAGATGACTGGAACTGTCCTGCTTCGACCTTATGAGGCGCGGCCCTGCCCCGATCGTGATTATTCCAGATGAGGTCGCGTTGGTCGCGGCGCCCGAACTCAGCATCTGGGTAATTTTGGGAAAGTATCCCTTGTAGGACGCAACCGTCTAATTCAGCTGCCAACTCAGACTTGTCGGTTTCTCGCGTATCGCAACGTAGACGGGATGATTCATCCTAACATATGCTGAGCGGTGTCTTCCGCTTGTACAGCTTTCGAAAAGCAGACGGCGCTAAAGGCTCCGCAGGAAAGAAATGCTAGCGAGCTTTTGTCTCCCTCCCATGGGCTCCTCCCGCGGCCAAGGCATGCTTCTGAGCGAAGCTTGTTCTTGTTCAGCTGAGAAAAGGAAACGACGCCCTATTATAGAGATCGTCAAATTGCCGGCCGTCTCTAGGATTCGAGTGCGCTGGCGTCCGCCAGTATCAGTCCCGTATACATCCTTGTCCACTGGACTCCGGCTGGACACTTTCGGAATGAAGCTGAGGCTTCGGCGATGGTCAGGCGCATCAGCGACAAGACGCTCGAAAGCCGCAGTGCGCGGCTGGACAAGCCGGTGCGCAAAACGCCCGTCTTGGTATCAATCGGACGAGGCCTGTCGATCGGTTATCGGAGGAACGAGACCGCCGGCACGTGGGTGTTTTGCAAAGCCGACGGATCGCGACTATACGGACCCCCGGACACTCGGACCCAACTGTCGACTACAGCGTGGAGTGCAACCGATCTAAGCGCGTGTCCATTACGGGGCCCGATGCAAAACCCACTGTCGACCTCCAAGGTCGCACCGTGCCGTTGTTTCTGAATCATGACCGATCCTGGGAGAACAACGCGCAGTAACCGATCTTAAGCCAGACCCCGTCGTGCCAGCAACGATTGACATAATCGTGTCATTGCCGAAAGTCAGAAGAATTGTAACCGGCAGGCCGTCGCCATGTCTTCGATCTGCGACAGACTCCCTGGCGCCACCCGCTCGATCGCATCGGCTGGACAGCCTGCAAACACCTCGATTTCGTGGCTAGCCACGATATCGATGAATCTCTTCGCTCATGCCAGCGTCACAGCTTGTTGCTTGAAGGTATCAACTGCCGCCCGGGTCAGCCGAAAAACGCCACGACCACGGGGCCGTGAGCGATAGGCAGAGTCGGCTCGGGCCTTGAGAACATCAAACCATTGGTCGGGCGTGAGCCTCGTCGGGCACTCGCTGATCTGGATCACCCTGCCATTCGGGGCGAAGCGGACGTGAATGATGATCTGCGGATTCATATCGTTCCCTTTTTTTGACCAAGGTTTAGAGACCGGTGGGCTGCTCGATTGTGACGTGTTCAGTTTCGTCCCGTTTGGGTGGGTCCCGCGTCGCGACTTGAACTTCGCACCCGCATTAGTGCCAGGTGGGCGGTCCGGGTTGGCGGCGATAATCGCCCGTGTGTTAGGCCTCATACGTTCTTCGGCATTGCCCTGAGCTCGTTTCAGACCAACAGTCGATGTGGGCAAACTCCGCCCGTGCGTCCGCGAGATTGATGGGTATGGACGGCTTGAGAACGAATACGAGGAGGCGATTACCTGTTGCTCCGCTCGATACCGAGCGCCTTCAGGCCAAGCAGGAGCCCAATCGTGCGCTTGGAACCGCAACGCCATACTTGGAGCCAACATAGACCGCGAAAGCTGGTCCGAGCGTCTCAGTCGTCGACCGACTGGAAATTCGCTGCGAACACAATAGCGCTTCGACGGCAGAGAGACGACAACAATGATATCAGGATCCGAGAGCGGAATTGCATTCACCGCCTCCGCGTCATCGAGGCGATTCTCTGCGGGTCCAGTGCCGATCACCGCCCAACATGCCTTCTAGCCAGCACTAATCCAGTCGCTCGCGCCTGGTCGGCCGTGATCTGCATGCAGTGGTCAGATCCATCGATGAGATGCAGGTCAAACTGCGGAAGACGTCGGAATGGCTGCTGCGACAGATCCGACGCATCACATCGAACCAAGGTGAGCTGCGGAAAGCGGCGCCTTAGGTCAGCAACGACGCTAGTGTCTGTGTCAGCTGTCGCAAGCAGGCGTTCGATTTCGATCAATTGTTCTGTGGCGAGCGCCATTGTGATTCCTTATGACTGTTGCCAATGAGCATCACTGCCAGAACAGCCGCTCGGGATCCGTGTTCAATTCGTCGATAGCCGACGCAAGCCGGTGGAAAATGCTGTAAAATTTCCAGCTTCCTCGCGCATGATTCTTGAAGAACAGTTTCCAGATCCCGCTCACGGCATCGTAATGAAATAGCGCGACATCGATCTGACCGCCATCGTTGTCGATATTGCGCGAGCAGCAGGGACTCTCAATGAGATAGCCAGCCTTTACCGGCGTTACACTCGGCAAGACATAGCGATAGTGCTTGCGCGAGATCAAAGCACGTTCGATCCGCTTGCGATCTAGCTCGTTCGGATGCGCGATCAGCCCGACCGGTACCTCTCTCGACACTCTCATTGCGAGAACATCCCCTCAAAGGACTGTGATCTCTTCTTCAAGACAACCAACGACCAGCCGCTCACCAAAATCTACAAGATAAATCGGCACGCTCGCTTCGGTATGCATTGCGACCCGGACGATCTCGCCGATAGCACCGGCGCCGACCAGGATCCCATCAGGCGGCGAGGTAGCAACTGACTCGTCATTGATGAGATTGACTGCGGTTTTCACGCGCTGGCCCGATCGATATTTTGGAACGCGCGGCTCTGTCATGACACAGCCACTTCCGGCAATGGCAGATCATCTACGGCCTCGTCGACCGGATCGAGCTCTTTGCGCCCCATGCCGACGCGGTAGCCACTTTCAAGAAATTCGATACCGTAGATATAGAATTTCTGCAGGAACGTGCCGATGGAAACGACATAACCCACGTCGCCCTTCTTGACCAGAATGTCGCCGATCTCCTTGCCGCGAAGGGTGCTGTCATTGCGGATGGTACTGCTGGCCCGCACCCTTTCGCCGAAGCTGAACGCGGGCGGCCCGCTTAGCTGGACCACATCACTGTCGCGAACGATCATGTTCATGCACCGCCCCCTCGCGAACCTGCAGGGAGCACGGAGACGCGAGCAGAGGTGCTCTTCTGCAGCATATTGTCCTCGTCTGCGATGAGACATGCCGATTCGTCATCCGCGAGGCGAATCGCCACTTCGTAGCGGGCATGCCGTTCAGGTTCGCGGTTCAGAGAGGTTACCGAATGAGGTGAAAGCCGCTGCGCGAGCTCGGCCCGAGCCTTTGGTTGCGACCGCGGCCAGAAGCTTGACCGGCGTCGCCGCGCTTGACGTGCCGGATCCGCTAACTCTCCCTGCCTGGTCGTGATCCTCGCCGCAGGTTCATCCTCAATCTTGGCCTGATAAGCCTTGCGCGTCTCGAAGTCATATTGAACGTCCATGGCCATGACCTTCTCTATGGTGAACTCGCTGCTGCGATCATCTCCGAGCAGGCCGACGGCGTCAGCGCGGCGATGGCGGCAATGCCGCATCATCTTTATCTGACCTTCACAAGCATCCTGCAGGGCCGCCAATTCCTGCGCTGGTCGGGCCTCGCTGGCCTTTGAGCCCGAATGCTGTGCCGTGCTCGGGCGCGGAGATCAGTGGCACGAGAAGTCGTTCTCGGATTGGCCAAGGCATCGCCGGGGCCGGCGATACCGAGCACAGTCAGCTGTGGAATTCTGGTGGCGACCGCGAGCAGCTTTCTCGCCGCCTGCTCAGGAGTGAGCTTCTCACTACCAACACCCGGACGCGATTCATTGGCGCAGTCGTACTTACGATTGCAGTAGTTGCATTGAATATTGCAAGCCCGCGCTACTGCGACATGGATGCGAGCGTAATGATGATGAGCTTCTTCTCTAGCAGGGATGAGTCCTAATTTTGTTCCAGATTTCGGACGGCAGATCGCCTGGGCCAGCCTGTGACCCATAGCTCCGTTTGCCATTCTTCGAAGAGCTCCGGGAACCCTTATAATCGGCGATGACCCGCATCCCGCCGCTATCCTCAGCATCTTTGACATGTTTTCCGCGTCCGGCAACAGCGTTCATGTTCAATTCTCTACCAAGTGTGGCCATGGCGACCAGCCTGTGGCCACAGAACGAGAGTTAGCAACTCGCGTGCCATCTCGGACGGCGATGCCATTCCCGCCCTGTGAATGAGTTAGCTAGCCGTGATCCGCACAGTTGTGCACGCGTCAGCGACAGTTCACACGTCGCAAATGCGACAGGCGTCGCAATTGTGACGGAGATGGCCGCTGGGTTCTCATTGAGCTCGCGTGAATTCTCCCAACCCGCACCCGTCGTTTGCGATGCGACCTCTTCCTACTAGCGGACCGCGGCGAGCAGCCCACTTCGCGCCGCTACTTGGCGCTCAACATCTCTATCGCGTGCGGGAGTCATATCGCGATCGGTGTCAGATGTTGCTCGATCAGAAAGTAGAGTTCGTTGCGCGAGAGTGCTTGCGGATCGACCATGCGTAATGGACGTCAGCCGAGCGTTTGGTGATCTGCCGCGCATAAATAGCAAAAAGCCGATCATTGAAGAGACAGCCGAAGAAGAGGAAGCTCCGTCCGTTCCGCCTTTCCTTGATGAGGTTGGGAACTGGTGTCTGGATGCCGATTGCAGTCAGAACCTCAATATAATCAGCGTCAGTAATCAGAAAGCTCTTGACCGGCAGCACGCTCCGTGCGGCTTGCGCAGCACAGTAGGCCAATGGGTCGCCGAGGCATGATCAACCTTTTGGCTCGCCGGATCGTAAATTGGATACCAGCAATCGACGTGGATGCCGGAGCGCGCGATACTTTGCACCTCACCCCATCCGTCGACCGAGTGCCGTCCGCATCGGGCCGTCGTACCAAGAGTCGACTATCACCGGCAGTAAGGATGCTAGATGATGATGCAGTGGTGTCGACTCCACCGGCGGGCGAACGCCTGGACCATCAAAGCCGTCACGGTGGAGCGATGTATGTCGCTCTCGACATTCTGCGCCGGCGCCCAGACATTGCCTTTGGCCTGGCGCGGTAGCGCAACTTTGCTGGAGAAGGCAGAAGGCCTCCTGTGTCATTGGCATATGTGGTCCGATCAACTCGGCGAGGCCAAGTCCGAGATACGGAACAATGCTAGGCTCTCATCCTCACCGCAAGATCGGTAAGAATCACCTTCGCGTCGGCTGCGTTGACAAACTCAATTCGCGGGAGCGCCTTCATCAGTCCGCCCGTCCTCCCCCGCGTCCTGGCATTTATTGTGATCGGCAGCGGCGTGTCGCTCGCCATCTCGGGCAGATCGTCATCCAGCCATTGGCCATTCTGATCCAACCGCGCGAGAGCGTTTCATACTCGGATTCCACGATCGGCTCTTCGAGAGCTTTCTTGCGAACGGCCCGCATCAAGAGAGCGGGGACTCAAGAGTTTCATGAGGTCAATTTTCTGGACCGCGATGTATACTTGCGTGGTTTAGCATGCTCCCGCGAGTTGGCGCGCAGCTGAGCCACAATGTTTGACAGTACGGAGACGACCTGGTCGACCTCTTCGAGGGTTGTCTCACGCGACAGGGGCAAGCGCACCGCGCCGTGCAGGCTCTTCTCCGGCAAGCCCATGGCGTGCAGGACATGCGACGGCTCGATTGAGCAGGATCCGCAGGCTGATCCGAGCGAAGCGGCAATGCCCGCACGATTGAGATGGTGGAGAATTGCGTCGCTTTCGAGATGGTCAAAAGCGATGTTTGTCCTACTTGGTTGCCGGTTGCTGATATCGCCAAGCGCCATGCAGTCGGAGGTGGCTAAAATCCCCTGCTGGAGGCGGTAGCGCAATGCACCAATGCGAAAGCGCTCCGGCTCGAGCCGAGCCGCCGCAAGCTCTGCGGCTTTTCAAGACCCGACGACCATGCCGGGATATCCTCGGCTCCGCAGCGGCGCCGCCGTTCCTGTGTGCCGCCCGAGATCAGCGGCCTGAATTTTTGTGCCTTGCGCAAATCGAGCGCGCCGATCCCCTTAGGACCGTGCAATTTGAGCCCGGACAGCGACAGCATGTCGATGGCACTGTCCTTCAGGTTGATGGGCAGCTGCCTACGGCTTACACCGCATCCGTATGAAACAGCGCGCCCGCCTCTCGCGTCACCCGGCTAGAAACTCCACCGGAAAAATCGTGCCGGGTCTCGTTGTTGGCCTACATAACAGACGCGATCGCAGTACGCGGTCCGAGCGCGCATCGAAACGCCCGGATGTCGAGCCGGCCGTATGAATGTAGAGGGATCACGTGCGTCTTAACGGTCGTTGTCGCCAAATTGCTCGACCAGCGCAAGGATGGCGGAATGCTCGACGGAGGTGACGACTTCGTCGCGGCGCTCCTGCGTCGCGAGCGCAGAAAGGAATTTGGTGTTATTGGCCTCGCTCTCGCCGGATGTGAAGACTATTTCGTGATCATGCGCGCTCCCTAACAATCCTTGCACGCTGCGACGCGCCTGCTTCACGGCTCCGCATCCTCTCGGCCAAAGGCATGGGCGGAGGAGGCATTGCCGAACTGTTCGGAGAAGAACGGCAACATGGCTTGTAGGATGGACGGATTGTCCGTGTCGTCGCGTTGTTGTCGAGATAGATCAGCACTTAATCCTCCCTCAATTCGAGCGCCTTGGTTGCGCCGCCACCCGGATCAAGCGAAGGCGGCGAGGCGATCTCAGAAGATCTCGGCGTCAAGCTGGAGAACGTCACGCTCAACATGCTCGGTCGCACGAAGAAGTTGATGATCGACAAGGAGAACACCACCATCGTCAACGGCGCCGGCAGAAGGCCGACGTCGAGGCGCGCGTGGCCCAGATCAAGGCTCAGATCGAGGAGACCACCTCGGACTACGACCTTGAGAAGCTTCAGGAGCGTCTCGCCAAGCTCGGCGGCGTCGCGGTGATCCGCGTTGGCGGCGCGACCGAAGTCGAAGGAGCGCAAGGATCGCGTTGATGACGCGATGCATGCGACCCGCGCGGCTATCGAGCAGGGCATCGTCCTGGGCAGCGGCGTCGCCCTGCTCTGTGCCTCCGAGCAGCCCAAGGGCCTGCGCACTGTTCCAAAAGCATCAGGATCACACCGCTCAGCGGCGCCTTCAAGTCATTCCGGCAGAAAAAAAGCAGAAGAGCTCTTCGCGAGGCACATCAAGCTGGCCAAGGTGGCAAGTCGGCAGTCGAAAAAACTTATGGTCATTGGCGTCAGAGGCGATACGAGGCCTTAAATTGCTTAAGCTCTATAAGAAGACGAAGGCGAATAGGCTGGAACATAGGAGTATAAGTCCCGCGGCGGTCACCCCCAGGAGGCGGCCGGAAACAAAATCATGCTCGCGCATGAGCGCCCCTAGTTGCGGCCTGAATTGCAACCGGGCCCCTTTCCTGCGCCCGCGCGGTCAGTTCTTATCCTGATTGCGCACATAATTCCGGCTGTTGCGCCTCGAAAATGCATTTTTTGAGCACCGCACAAGGCTACTCGGCCGTGTTACTGCACGAATGATCGCTATTGCTTTCGGCTCAGCAAACGGCACCTGAAGAGCGGCGCGACATCCTGCCCGCGATGCGTGTCGTTTGGCCCGGATGTGAGGGGTTCAGTAGTTTTTGGTCATGCGTGGGTCTCTGATTTTCATTGTGGTTTTTGCAATCATCTTGGCGGCGCGCGGGCAGCAGCAAGAACGCTTCGTGTTGCGCCCGACCGCGGCCATGCCGCCGGTCAACGTTCCTTGAGAGCAAGCGCGCGGAACGTGTCGGCGACATGATGATCATTTGGGGGACTTATCTGGTCAATCAGATCCGACGGGCCATCGGCCGGCGGAGATCGTGAGAGTCCAGGTTGGTCTTGCGGCGGCCTCGTTAGCCAGCAGTTACTCTGCGCTTGCGCGGAGGCAGCTCAGCCAGTCTTTCGTGCCGAGTTGGCGCAGTGGCACTTAACTCGCGCAGCACAAGCCAAGCTCATGGAGCTGATCGGAGAGAGACCTTTTGCTTCGGCGCGCCTCGGCCGAGCCCTGTCCGGACTGGCAAGACCCTGGGTGATGCTGTTTCGCACAGCAGCTTGCCGTCTGTCAGGAAGGTGACGGCTTTGGGCTGCACCGTGGTATCCACCGTGACCCGCTTGAGATCGCGCCTGCGCAGTGCTCCGGCGTAGTGCGCCACCCTCTGGCTCTCGGCCAGCAGAAGCTCGAGCTTGCACCAAAGCGCATGCGCCAATGGCTGAGATCCGAGCGCTCATGCGGAAACTCATGCTGGAAAAACGCCTCGCCGGTGAAGTGCTGGAATACGGATCATGGACCCAGCGATCGCACGCGACTTCGTCGGAGAGGTCATAAATGTGCTTGAGCAGCAGCAGCCCAACCACGAAGCGGGTCTCGATCCCAGGGCGGCCCCTTGTCGCTGTACAGCGGTGCAATCTGCGCATCGATCCAATCCCAGTCGACCTTGCCGGCGAGCTGCACCAGCTCGTGCTTCATGTTGATGATCTGGTCGAGCCTGGCACGAAATAGATCGCCTTCTTCGGTCGCTTTCGGCTTCTTCGGTCGCATCGGCTCCTCCGATGCGGCCATCGAATCCGGCTTTCGCGATTCGACGGAATCTCAAACTGCAAGTTGCAGGCTTCCGATGCTCAAACCTATCAAAGCCTGCAATCCGAAACGCGCCAACGTCCGGAAAACCGATTCCTGATCAGCACCTTAGGCGTTGTTCACGGACGACGGTCTAAGAGGGATGCTTCAAGAACGAGGCGGGAGCGAATTGACGTGAGTCAATGCGAACCAAGCGTGTCGGCCATCGATCGCTTTATGCCGAGCGGCATCAGCGCTCAGATACTGTTGCCGGAGAGGCGGCGAGGCTCCCAGGCACTCCGTCCCACTTGGCCGCGCCTGCGCCGTGGCTCCAGCCAACGGCTCACGCGCCGAAACTCGAGGTCCATACATGAATGGCGCACTGCCATCCCGGGATCTTGGATCTGATCGAAGCAACAGCACCTTTCCCTGATATGTGCTGAGATATCAGCACTTCTCGTTCCAGCTCTCCAAATAAAAAGCTCGAACTCCACAACGGCATCGAAAATTCTCCTTCGGCAACCTGATCGTCGGGCGCGGCCTTAATCGCCTAGATAGTCGGTCTAAGAATGCGGTGCGCACGTTCGGCTCTTCGAGGACCGGCGCGGCCCCGGTCGTTCAGGCTGGCGCCGACGTAGTTCGACAGAATGGGATCGTGCCGGCACTGGCGATGGCAGCTCAGGAGCTCTCCTGTCCTCTGGCCTGGACTTAGGGCGTGCTAGGGCCCGGCTCCATCAGTTCGAGCACCGCTCGTCCCTTGTCCGTGATGCGCCACCCTCCATTCACACGCTCGACGAGTCGCTGCGAAAAAAGGTCGAGCTCGGGCACGCGGGCGCCCATTCTCTTGGTGCGCGCCGCCCAATCGGGACCGCTCGTGGCCAAAATGGCCATGTCTCGCTTGAGGTCCGGCATCGATGCGAACCCGTCCGGGTAGCTCACAAGGATCTTCAGCACCGTGACTTGGAAGTTCACATTAGCACTATCACTGTTGTCCGCACCTACCGCCACATTGTTGGCGCAGAGCGAAGAGCTTCCATGCCGACCTGCCTAAGGCGGTCCGCCGTGATCTCACCTCTGTTGGCGGCGTCCAAGATCTTGGAAGCGACATGGGCCCGAGTGCCGGTTTCGTTGCGAGGCAGACCCTCGCACACCTCCTCAAGAACAGCACGCAAAAGCGCAGTGGTCGTTGCGTCCAACACTTGGCGACTCAGCAAGGCGCAAAGAATGGTAGCACGAGGAAGTACACTGAAACTTTCGAATGAACTACTAGCTGATTCCAAGACTATGAACTTCACCACAGTTGCCGTTGTTTGTTGATTACCTGAAACGTCGCGGCCGTGTCCTCCTCATGGCGCATAGTTGTGATGCTCCTGCTCCGCCACGCCAGTGCCGAGGAACCACCTCCGTGATGGAATCCAGCCCCGGAGAGGCTCTTTTTGACGATTTTCATCGCGATGGCTTTGTCCTCGCCGCGTTACATGAACTCTTTCTCGTGGCGGCGCATCTTCAGCATCAATATCGCGCGCTGAGGCTAATTGAGCTCGCACACCCGATGCTCAACTGCGCGCACGGCCATTCGTAACTTGCCTTGAACTCCTTAATTCTCGTTGAAGCCAAGGTTTCGTTGGGCCGAGACCACGTTCTGGAAGCGTGTGCATAGAGATTGATGACAGACCGCAGGGAGGTCGCCTCCTTCATGGGGTCATCGTCGCGCAAATCGGTCACGAATCCCTCAATACGACTGGATGCTGCGAGCTGGCGCTAATGATTGTCGGCATGTTTCTTGATCGATTCTTCACTGGGCTTGCGCTCGAATTCGGTTGCAATTTGCCCGGATTCCAAGAAGGTTTATGACAACGATACGACATGACCTTTGAATTCGTTGCTGGCATTCGACTCACGTTGCGCCACGCTCCCGTAGAGCGTGCGACAGTGCAGATTGCGCCTGTGACAATGACTCCTGAAATCCCCGTCAGTGCCAGCTGTTCGAGTAGCCCAACGTGGAATCCGCGACGCGGTGATGATGTCCAACGATTTCTGATCGCGACTTTGCTCATTTTGCCCGTCAAATGACTTGTCCGGACGCGCCCGATGCTGGTTCGCACTGTCGCGCAGCTATCCTGCTAAATCGCCGAGCTCAACGTTTCTCTGCCGCTCGTTGACGAGCGCTGACTAATTTAGATTGATCCTGAAACCGAGCTATCGAGGGTACGGACGCGTACACCGAGCGAGTGTTCGATGGCCTCAATGAACAGCACGCAAGCGAATATTCTCGCGAGAAACGCTTCACGATAGCAGTTGCTGCGAACTTGACGAAATCTGCGCACAAAAACTGCAAGATATGGCTGCGAACGCCTCCAATCCTCCCAGGTAAATGAGTATCCGATCTCCGCTTGCACGATCTGACGACGTTTCGTGCAAGATTGGAGTTCCCAGTGAGTTCATTTACTTGCCGAGCTCCTATTCAGTGCCCTTCGGGGCGTTTCCTCCCTGACTCGGCCGCGCGGTATCTCGCGCGGCCTTTTTTCACGCTCGACGAAGATCTGATTGCTCGGATTTGAAAACCTCCAGGAGCAACGCGACGACCCCGACCGCCGCCGCACAACCCACCGCAAGGCTCGTCCATCCTGCGCTAGCGTCTGAAGGACCCGTCACTTCTGCCGGAGGCCTGCTACATTGATCGCGCCTGAGTCGGCTCACCTTGCCTTTGGTAAAAACAATCTGGCGATCGGCACCTCCGAGCAGGGCAAGCCGCTCTCCAAGGCCCCAGGCGAAGTCGATATCGGTGGCGCCTATGTCGAGTTCTACACCGAAGAGGCGCGCCGCATCTATGGCGAAACGATTCCCTCGCCGCGCCCGGATGCAAGGCTGCTTGCGATCAAGCCACCGATTGGCGTCTGCGGCACCATCACGCCGTGGAACTTGGCCAATTCGATGATCACCCGCAAAGTATGGTTGGCGCCCGCCGCAGGCTGCACGGTGGTGCTGAAGCCAACCAGCATGACGCCGCTCTCGGCGCTTGCGCCCGCGTCCCTCGCTGAGAAGGCCGGCGTGCCCAAAGGTGTCTTCAACGTCATCACCGGAGATCCGCGACCGATCGGCGAAGTTTTGTGCGAGCACGCGGGCGTGCGCTTTGTCGGCTTCGGCGGCTCGAGGGAAGTCGGCAAGATCCTCTACCGTCGGCCTGAAGAAGCTCGGTCTCGAGCTGGGCGGTAAGGCGCCTTACGTGGTGTTCGACGACCCGATATCGATGCCGCCATCGAAGGCGCCATCGTCTCCAAATACCGCAACATGGGCTAGACCTGCGTCTGCGCCAACCGCCTCTAGGCACAGGCAGGCATCTATAAGGATTCGTGCAGAAGCTCTCAAGGTCGCGGCGATAAAGATCCGCGAGGCTGCGGTTCGTGCCTGCACACTGTCCATGAGCGGCGCGATCGCGACGGTTGTGCTCAGTTTCATAATTCGCTCTTGACAGCCGCAGCTCTGGTTTTGGCGGGCGCCGTATGGACGTGGACGCTATTCGACATTGGCGTGCAGCTCTACGCCCCGCGCTGGGTTGCGGGCCAATCCGTTGCGGCTTGGTAGGTTGCGTTCTCTGGGGGCCTCGCAGTTGGCAGTTTGGGCTGAGGGCGCCTCACCGATGCCATCGCTTTCGACATCACGCTGCTCGTCTCTGCCGGACTGATGCTGCTCTTGCCGCTGCTTGGGCGCTGGCTGCGCATGCCGGCCATCACCGAGCGCGGGATGACGCCGACATTCTTGCGATCCTAAGGTGCGGCTCACGCTGACCACCGGAACGGCCCACTGGTAATTGAGCTCGACTATCGCGTGGCCTCGGAAAATGAGCGAGCCTTCCACAACCTCATGCAGGATGTGCAGCTCTACCGGCAACGCAACGGCGCCTATGGTTGGTCAATTGCGCGTGATATCGCCGCCCCCGAGCTGTGGACCGAGTGCTAGACTGGCCGACATGACTCGATATTTGCGCCAACGCAACCGCTGGACCAGTCGGAGCGCGCATTAGGCGAGAATGCCATGGCTTTTCATATCGGGCCTGAGCCCCTGCGTATCCGTCGTATGCTGGAGCGTCCGCTTGGGTCGGTACGTTGGAAAAATAATGTGTTCGACCGCGCCGCGAGTGAGCTCTAGCTGCTGGTTGAGCGCGCGGCGCAGGCACTAGCTGTCGTCCGTTCCATCGCACCCGCATTCAAAGACCTCGGGCACGTTGACGCCCTTGCGCTTGGCTAAGCCTTCGTCGTCAATCAAGTTGGGTAGAGGACTTCCATCTCCGAGCTGTCGCTCATACTCGGCACACAAAAAGGGCCACTCTGATGAGCGGCCCAAGTCTGCGACGAAACGTCCCGTAGGGGACCTCTAGGATCAGGCCGCGGCCTGTTCGATCGGCGAGAAGGGAAGACCAAGGCTCTCGGCGACAGCCTTATAGGTTAGCCGGCCCCGATAGACATTCAGGCCTGCGCGCAGATGCGGATTTTCGAGCACAGCTGCAAATCCTTTACTGGCGAGAGCCAAACCAAAAGGCAGCGTAGCGTTGTTGAGTGCCTGGCTTGAGGTGAGCGGCACAGCTCCCGGCATGTTTGCGACACAATAGTGGATAACGCCATCCACCTCATAGGTTGGATCGGCATGTGTCGTGGCCCGCGATGTCTCGAAACATCCGCCCTGATCGATCGCTACGTCCACGATCACGGAGCCTTTGCGCATCGAACTCAACATACCGCGGCTGACCAGTTTCGGCGCGCTCGCGCCAGGAACGAGGACGGCACCAATGACAACATCCGCCGCAAATACCTCTTCTTCAACGGCGTCAATCGTCGAGAATCTGGTACGTACTCGCCCTTCGAACAGCTCATCCAGTTCGCGAAGCCTGGGAATCGAACGGTCGAGGATCGTGACCTCAGCACCCAAGCCTGCCGCCATCCGTGCAGCGTGAGTGCCGACAACGCCCCCGCCGATCACCACAATGCGAGCGGGTGGCACGCCCGGTACCCCGCCAATCAGCAGTCCCCGTCCGCCCGCGTACCGCTTCAGCGCCGCACCCGCGGCTTCAATCGCAAGTCTTCCCGCAACCTCGCTCATAGGGGCAAGCAGTGGAAGGCCACCGTGCGCGTCGGTCACAGTTTCATAGGCAATTGCGGTGCAGCCAGACTTCATGAGGCCCTTCGCCTGGTCCGGATCCGGAGCCAAATGCAGATAAGTGAAGAGGATCTGGTTTTCTCGAAGCTGCGTCCATTCGGAGGGCTGTGGCTCTTTGACTTTCACGATCATTTCGCTCGACGCGAATACCTCGCGAGCAGAGGTCGCAATCGTCGCGCCAGCCTTGCGGTAGTTATCATCTGTCGCGCCAATCCCGGCGCCGGCGTTGCTCTCGACCAATACGCTGTGGCCAGCTGCAACGTATTCGCGGACGGCCCCAGGCGTCAGGCCGACGCGGTATTCGTGCGTCTTAATTTCCTTGAGAATACCGACCTTCATTTGCAATCTCCTTGGTGAGCAGTTCGTTGTAATCGGAAGAGCGGTACAAACCTGCGAGGCGAGAAGCCAAATAACGCAGTAATCCGGCGATCTGCCCCGCCTGCTTGCAGGATTTCGAACAGACGACCGAAGACCGCCGAGTTGGCAGGGATGCTACCACAGGGTGGCAAGACCTGATGCGGCCCCGGCGCCAAACCGGGCACTCGTGATCAGGATTGATCTACGCCGGACTGGATCGACTTCTTCGTTGTTTGCCTCATTCGCAACGATGCTCGATTCACTAAGACGAGTAGCGCTT
Organism: Bradyrhizobium sp. 137; assembly: GCF_023074095.1. Taxonomy (NCBI): domain Bacteria; kingdom Pseudomonadati; phylum Pseudomonadota; class Alphaproteobacteria; order Hyphomicrobiales; family Nitrobacteraceae; genus Bradyrhizobium; species Bradyrhizobium sp. 137. The sequence goes on along the minus strand of NZ_JADPKU010000091.1, from coordinate 24,682 downwards.
GCGAGGGTGACCCGCGGGTTCATCAAAGATGGATCGGGTTTTTCAAAGGTTTGCTGAACGATTGACCGAAAGCACGCATCAAGACGCAGCTCAGCAGAGCATGGCTGAGCTCGCCGCTGCGCTCAAGCTGTCGTGCTTCGCATATCTAGCTCTTCCCGTGAGCCGGGCAGTGCTCCCAACGTGATCTCGACATATCCCCTCCTGGACCGCCATCTATCTGCAGCGTGGCTACGAATCCGTCGATCCGGGGTGCGTCGGGCAATGCGCCAGCCTAAGCCCTTCCGATGGGGGCTTGGATTTGAAGCGCGAAATCGGTCGGAGTCCGAACGCGCTTTGTTCGAAGAAGCCGAAACATTTGGGATTTGCTGCAGGTTTACATTCTATCCACGATGACAAGGGCGCAATCGCCGCGCTGAGCTTTGCAAGTGACGAGCGTCGAACTGGTTTCGAGCGCGCGCTTGTCGAGCACGCCCAGAGCCTGCGATTAATCGCAACGTTTTTACATGAGCATGCAAAACGCTTCTGGACGATTGATCGCATGATCGGCGGCGTGGTGCTGTCTCCTCGCGAGTACCAGTGTCTCGAATGGTCCGCGCGCGGTAAATCGGCTGGGGAGATCGGGATCATTCTCGGCATCGCAGAGCCAACCGCGGGATTTCACCTGGACAACGCCCGTGCAAAGCTGGTGTCAGCTCGCTTCGTCAAGCGATCGTGCGGTTGACCGACACAAAATCTCGAAAATGAAACACCGGCCTTCCATAAACACCTGTGGAACTGCACAGGATGCGCTTGCCTAGGCCTTCTGCTTAGTTGCCGAAACGAAGCAGGGAGGCAAAAATGATGCAGCTCATCACGCCGGAGTACATGGAAGTCGACAAGTTTGACGTCCTTGAGCGGTGGATCTACTGAACCGCTCGGGAGCCGGACGTATTCAAGGTTGCGTCCGGCTTTTGCCTTCGACCGGTCCAACCATGCTGGGGGACATCTTCCCGATCCTGCTGGACGCCAGCCGGCGCCACGAAGCGATCGGATCTGGGGAGCAGCCGATTCGCGCTCGATGTTCCCGCGGATGCGCCGAAGGCGAGCGGCGGACTTGCTGCTGCCAGTTACGAGCTGTTTGCGGGCATGATTGAATTCGGCCTTTCCATTGAATTGATCGAAATAGTCGCTGTGACCGACGCCCGCATGGAGCGCATTCTTCGCCGGGCCGGATGGCCCCTTGGCAGGGTGGGAAAACTCGGGGAATTCGTCCACGATCTCGCCGAGATGCACCGGCTGCGCTACCGCGTTTTCAAGCAACGCCTGGATTGGACCGTCGAGGTCAGCGGCAACACCTATGTCGGACTTGAGCACGAGGCTTATTCCTGTCTTCATGCTGATCAGCCTTTTGATGATGCCGTGACTGACGAGTAACATCAGGAATTCCTGCAGGGCCGGGTCTCATTGCCGGCGTGCCGATAGGCAGAAAACTCGAATCGGCTCGCACCCGCGCCATTGCGCAGCTCTCGGTAGACAAGGTCCGCCAAATTCGCCTCTCCGAGCGCTATTCCTCGCCTTCGATCGGTCGCTGACGCGCGCGGCGCGCTTTCCGGAAGCTCCTGTCGGCCGCCATGAACCGGGCCAGCATGGGCGCGATAAGCTTGGCCGGATCTCCGATCGGCTGAGCGGTCTCCTGTACAAGGATCTGGGCATATGCCACGAGATCCCTGTGCACGCTCGCGGGCAGTTCATGCGTAATCTTGATCGGCTTGTCGTCTTCGATTGCTCCGAGCTTAAGCTTTGCCATCGTCCTCAACCTCTATACGGTTCGAGCATCAGGTCACGGTTGACGATCACCCGCACCGGAAATCCCGGACGGATCGTCAAAGTCGGCTGTATGTTGAGATTGCGGCGGACAACCTGCTGGCCCGTTTGATTGATCGAATCCCCAGCTCCACGGCGGAGGGCGGCAATGAGATCGTTGTTGGTATTGCCGTTATCCGCCCCGGAATTCACCTCCGTGCCGACGGAAAGCAGCGTCGAAAGAGCGGCCGCCCCCAACAGTTCCTTCCAATGATTGTCGACCTCGTCCTCAAGACCAGAGAAGCCTGCCGCATCTGCACCGGGCTGCCGTTCCAGAACAATCGACCTCCCATTCGGCATGATTAGGCGCGTCCAGACCAGGAGCACGCGCGACTGCCCAAATGCGACCTGGCTATCGTAGCTCCCGATCAGCCTTGCTCCCTGGGGGATAAGGCGAGCTCGCCCGGTAGGAGAATCGTACACCGATTCTGTGACTTGCGCCGTGATCTGGCCAGGCAGGTCGGCGCGGATTCCTGTGATGAGAGCGGCCGGAATGACCGTTCCGGCCTGAACGACAAAAGGCGAAGCCGGCCTCACAAGGCGATCGGAGCTTGTCGTCCGACGATCGACCGTTGCACTGACGAACGCAAGCTTTCGGTCTTGGCCATTCTGAGCAAATGCTTCGTCCGATGATGGCACGCCGCTCGAACGGGCTTCGCTCGATGAAGTGGCGGGGGCTTGTGGCCGGACATTGGTGCTGGCAAATACCTTGCTGGTCCGTGCCGCCTCGCTCTCCTGATTGACACGCTGCTGTTCGGCATCAATACCGAGCGAGCTGGATGTCGAAGATCCCTGTGCAGCGACGATCGGCCGACCGAGATCACCGGGCAAAGGCGGCCCCAGGCGCGGCACGTCCTTCGGGATCTCGGTGTAATCCTTCGGTAAGGTCGCGAGCTGATCGGCGACGTTATGGTGGTCAGTCGCGTAAAGCTCCTCGGGTGCTGAAGTACCTGACCGTTTCTCGTGCAGCGCCCAGAGCACCGCGCCAGTGATCAGCGCGAGCACAAGGGCGCTGCCGCCGATAAGGACTTTCCGCGAGAGGCGCGCAACTTTTGGCCGATCCGGCCGGATCCGCAGGATTTCGGCAATCTCTTCCGGCGGCTTGCCCCGAGGCGCTTCCTTTGGTGTATCGATCGCCTGGTCCGTATCGTTCAAAGCGACCTCCCGTCGGTTCGCACGATCCTGACCTTCTGCTGGTGCTCCTCGCCCAGCCTCAGTTCCGCGGCCGCGAACAGCCGGTCAACAATCAGCACATTTCCGTAAGCGCGGTAGTTGACGATCTCGGTTTTGCCGTCGGGCCCGATCACGAAGAGCGGCGGCATCTCGCCCTGACTGACGCCGGGGGAGAATTCAATGTAGGTTTTTCGGCCGTCATCATAAGCGTTGACGGGACGCCAAGGCGGGCTGTCGCCCTCGATGGCGTAGCGGTAGCGGCGCGCCGGCAGGTCCGGAATAAAGGGTGCCGGCGGTAAAGCTCGAGCTCGCCCGCCAGGATCCGGCGGATAGAACCAGGCGACCGAGGGCATATAGGGCTTTTCGTTGGCGCGAAGCTCGATCAGGTAAGTACGGCGATCAGTATTGACGACGAGGTTGGTCTCGATCGAGGGACGGGTGGGCTTGACCATGATGTGAACGCGGCGGGCGACGCCGCTGCCACTCTCGGTGTCGCCCACCACCCAGCGGACGGTATCGCCTGCGGCGAGCGGTCCTGAGCCGATCAGCTGCTCACCGGGCTCGAGTGCAATGTCCGTAATTTGCCCCGGCGCGGCATAGATCTGGTAGAGCGCGCCCGGACTATAGGAAAACACTTGCACCGCATTGTAGTAGCCGGCTTTGCGAGGCTGCACGCGTGCAGCGTCATTTGCGGTTTCGATGCGCTCGACAGGCTCCTCGGCCTCCGCGCTCTTGCCGCCTCGTGCAGCCTTCCAGGTCGGTGGCACATGTAGCGGTCGCGGGCGATCATCGGCAAGCGCCGGCAAGTCCGGTGCCGGCGGGAGCTCGTTGTCGTAGCTGATTTGCGGCGGCCTGAAGGTCGTGCAGCCGCCGAGCGTCGAGACACAGACCAGAAGAGCCAGAGGCAAGCACGGCCGCGCTTTTCGTGACACAAAAACAAGACCTGACGGCATGTTAGCCGAGCTCCTTTGACCAGTTGATAGCGTTGACGTAGATGCCAAGGGGATTTTTGCGTAGGCGATCCAGATCGCGAGGCATTTCCACGACGATGGTAAGGATGGCAGTCCACCGTTCCGTTGCGGCAAGTTGGCCGTTATCGTAGCGGCGCTCGATCCAGGCGAGGCGAAAGCTCTCAGGCGAGGCTCGGATGACGCTCGAGACCTCGATCGCGATTTGAGACTTTCCGAGCTTGGCGAAGGGGTCGTTGTTGCGGGCATAGTCGTTGAGCGCGGCGGCGCCGCGATCGGTCGTGAAGTCGTAGGCACGCAGCCAGTTCTCGCGGAGGACAATCGCGTCCATCGGCAAGCCGCGGACGTGCTCGATGAAGCGCGCCAGGTGAAACGCTATTTGAGGGTCCGTCGGCTGGTAGGCAGCATTTGCAGGGGCAAGTGCTTTCGCTTCACCCAATTGATCGACCTCAACCACCCAGGGCGTGATCGTGCCATGGGCTGATTGCCAGACCAGAGCTCCAGCAAAGCCCGCGGAGAGGAACAGGCAGCCGAATGCCATGAGCCGCCAGTTCTTGGCCTGGACTCGTGCTGCACCAATGCGGTCATCCCAGACTTGAGCTGCGCGTTGATAGGGCGTGACCGGCTCCGGCGTGCGGCCATAGTGAACGGCCGATCGTTTGAACATTTGTCTGACCTCAAAGCATGGTTGGAAATGGATTTTGGAGAGACAGCGAACTCAGCGATTGTCTTGTGAGAGGTCCACCGATGCGCCGCTCCCGCCGTGATCGCCTGACCGAACCGCGTGCGTGGCCGCTGATGCTCCCTGTTGGATGGTCTGCGCACGCTTCATACGCCGAACCCAGGCTGGCGGACTGTCGGGGGCGGCCGAGGAGCCCCCCTCCTCCTGACCGACATGACCAGTCGCTCGCCCAAGGCCGGCTGCGAGCGAACGCAAGGGACTTGCCGCGCCTGGCGCGCTCGCCTCGACGCCGGAGCTTCCCGCCCGCAACATGTTCGTCGCGCCACTTGCAATCGCGCTTCCACCGCGCAGCGAGCCCGCAATCGCGCCGGCGGCAAGACCTGCAGCGCCGGCGGCAGCGCCAGCTCCTGCCGCGATCACCCCACCGGCAGCGAGGCCCGTGCCGACGGCGGTGCCTGCGCCAAGCTGCGGACCTCCGGAGACGATGCCATTGGCGATACCGGGGCCGAAGATGCCAAGGCCCAAGAGGGCGAGCGCGCCCAGGACAAGTGCCATCGCATTCTCGATGGTCGGCTGGTTGCCGCCAAAGCCGCTCGTGAACTGCGAGAACAAGGTCGACCCGATGCCCACGATGACGGCAAGGACCAGAACCTTGACCCCCGATGAGATGACATTGCCCAGCACCCGTTCAGCCGCAAAAGCGGTCTTGCCGAACAGGCCGAAGGGGATCAGGACGAACCCGGCAAGTGTCGTCAGCTTGAATTCGATGAGGGTCACGAACAGCTGGATCGCCAGGATAAAGAACGCGAGCAGCACCACGATCCAAGCAAACAGCAGGACCACGATTTGCACGAAATTCTCAAAGAAGCTGACATAGCCCATCAGCCCAGAGATGGAGTCCAGGATTGGCCGGCCTGCATCAAGGCCTACCTGCGCAATGCGGCCCGGCCTTAGGAAATCTGCTGACGAAAGGCTTGTCCCTGAGGCTTTCAGACCTAACCCCGCAAAACTTTCGAAGACGATCCGGGCGAGGTTATTCCAATTGCCAATCAGGTAAGCAAAGACGCCGACAAACAAGGTTTTCTTGACCAGCCGGGCGATGATGTCCTCGTCCGTTCCGAATGACCAGAACAGGCCAGCCAGGGTGATGTCGATTGCAGCCAGCGTTGTGGCGACATATCCGACTTCGCCCCCGACGAGACCGAATCCGGAATCGATGTAGCGGGTGAAAGCTTCCAGAAACTGGTCGATGACGCCCGTGCCGCCCATGGCTCACTCGCTTTGGCTCGGAATGGAGGAAAAGCCGGACGGGAGGCGACCTTCGTCTTTACGCGGGACTGGAGAGGGGAATGGCGCCGCGCCGGTCCGGCTATGCGAACCATCAATTGACCTGCTTCCGCCTAAGAATTGATTGCGCTGCTCGGCCCAGATCTTCTGGCATTCAAGCAGAGCGTCTTTCTGCTCGTAGGTGACGGTACGGCATTGCTCGAGCTTTGCTGCGGTCAAATCCGGTTTTGAGGCTAGAGAGACGGAAGACTGGGTCGCGCTCTCGTCGGTGCGCAGGCGAATGGCGCAGGCGGCAACCAACAGGACAGCAAGACCAGCTGCTGCCGCGACAGGTAGTCGTTCAAATCGTATTTTCATGATCAGTGGAACATCTGCACGGTTGTCGGTTGATAGTTTTGGCCCGGATTGAGAAAGCGCCGCAGCTGCTCCCTACCCTGCTCCTGCGCTGCAGCCCGTTGGGCGGATTCGAGCGTCTGTGCGCGACCTTGCGCGGCAACAGTCGCCGTAAGGTCCGCAAGCTGCTGGGCTTGCAGCGCAAGGAGCTGGTTGCCGGCCTGACTTGCCTGGAGCGCACCCGCTGCGCCCTGGCTCGCCGTCACGAGGGCGGACATCTGGATGCGGTTGGCGTCGAGATTGCCGACAACGCTCGCTTGGACCCTCATGGCGTCCTGCAGCCCGGCAACTGAGTTCTGCCAGCGTGTTTGGGCATTTGCGACCAGGAGCCCATCGGACATGCTCGCCGATGCCGGCGCATAGGTGGTGGAAAACGCGCGATCGATCTGCTGGACGTCGTAGGCAATCCGCTGCGCCTGCGAGAGTAGCTGCTGGGTGCGTTGAATCGACTTCTCGAGCTGTTGCAAGGATGAATAAGGCAGGCTCGCCAGGTTCTTCGCCTGATTGATCAGCATCTGCGCTTGGTTCTGGAGCGAAGTGATCTGATTGTTGATCTGCTGCAGCTCACGCGCGGCCGTCAGCACATTCTGAACGTAGTTGTTGGGATCGAACACGATCCACTGCGCCTTCGCTTCGCGGGGCGCTTGGATCATGGTCATGGCGATGATACTTGCTGCCAGAAGCGGGCGGATACAGCTCATCAGAGCGCTCCTTGTTTGGCGAACTGCGGAATGAGATTGCAGGCCCAGCCGAGGTCGCGCGCCTTGAGCCAGCCGGTGACGAACTCGTCCCTTCCGTGCTCGGCAAGCACCCGATCAATCAAAGCCTGGTCGGCTTTGGACGAGGCGGCCGCGAAGGCGAGCGCGATTTCGCCAAGTCCGAGCTCGAACAGGCGGTTGCCGCGGCGCGATTGGCAGTAGTAGTCCCGCTTCGGAGTGGCGCGGGCGAGGATCTCGATCTGCCGGTCGTTCAGCCCAAAGCGACGGTAAATCGCCTTGATCTGCGGCTCGATGGCGCGATCGTTTGGCAAAAGGATGCGGGTCGGGCAGCTCTCGATGATGGCAGGCGCGATTTTGGAGCCATCGATATCGGCAAGCGATTGGGTCGCAAACACGACCGAGGCGTTCTTTTTGCGGAGGGTTTTGAGCCACTCGCGGAGCTTGCCGGCAAAATCGGCGTCATCGAGCGCAAGCCAGCCTTCGTCGATGATGAGCAGTGTCGGACGGCCGTCAAAGCGGTCCTCGATCCGGTGAAACAGATAGGCCAGAACTGCGGGCGCGACAGAGGTCCCGATCAATCCGTCGGTCTCGAACACCTGGACGGAGGCTTCACCCAGCCGTTCATATTCGCCGTCGAGCAACAGGGCGTATGGACCACCGAGGCAGTAGGGCTGCAGCGCGCGCTTGAGAGCGTTGGACTGCAGAAGAACGGAGAACCCAGTCAGAGTCCGCTCCTTAACTGGTGCCGAGGCGAGTGAGGTCAACGCCGACCAGACATGATCCTTGGTCTCAGGGGTGACTTCGATCCGCTCGCGCGTCAGGATCGATGCGATCCAGTCGGATGCCCAGCCTCGCTCGCCGACATCGTCGATGCCTGCAAGCGGCTGGAGCGAGACGAATTCTGAGGATTCCAGGGCGCCGCCGAGATCATGCCAGTCGCCCCCCGTGGCGATGGCCGATGCGCGGATCGAGCCTCCGAAGTCGAACGCAAAGATCTGCGCCTCGCGATAGCGGCGGAACTGCAGCGCCATGAGCGCCAGCAGCACCGACTTACCGGCGCCCGTCGGCCCGATGACCATGGTGTGGCCGACATCTCCGACATGCAGAGAAAACCGGAATGGCGTGGAACCCTCAGTCTTACCGAAGAACAATGGGGGCGCGTTGAGGTGGTGATCCCTCACCTCTCCGGCCCATACGGCAGATAGCGGGATCATATGGGCGAGGTTCAGGGTCGAGACCGGCGGCTGGCGGACGTTTGCGTAAGTTTGTCCCGGCAGGCTGCCGAGCCAGGCTTCGACGGCATTGACCGTCTCGGCCATGCAGGTGAAGTCGCGGCCTTGGACGACCTTTTCGGCGAGGCGGAGCTTTTCGTCGGCTGCGCGAGGATCCCCGTCCCAGACCGTGACCGTTGCCGTAACGAAGACCTGTGCGATCTGATCCGAGCCCAATTCCTGGAGCGCACTGTCGGCGTCCATCGCCTTGTTGTGGGCATCGGTATCCAGAAGCGCGGAGGCCTCGTTCGTCATCACCTCCTTCAGGATCGCCGCGATCGACTTGCGCTTGGCAAACCATTGCCGCCTGATCCTGGTGAGGAGCTTTGTGGCATCTGTCTTGTCGAGCATGATCGCCCGCGTGGACCAGCGATACGGGAATGCCAGCCGGTTCAGGTCGTCGAGAATTCCGGGCGTGGTCGCGGTCGGAAAGCCCACGAGCGTCAGAACGCGCAGATGCGCCTCGCCCAGCATGGGCTCGAGACCTCCTGTCAGGGATTGATCGGCAAGCAACGCATCGAGATACATCGGAATTTCTGGCACGCGCACGCGATGCCGTTTGGTCGAGACCGTCGAATGCAGGTAGGTCAGCGTTTGCTCGTCATCGAGCCAGCCACATTCCGGCATGAAACCCTCGACGAGCTGCAGGACGCGGCCGGTCCGGTCGACAAAGCCGGCAAGCACCTCGCGCGCATCCGCTCCCGCAGCGCGATGGCTGCCCTCGTACAGCAGGCGCTCCGCCACGGCCGCACTCTCTGCCGGAGGCAGATAGAGGAAAGTCAGATAGTAGCTCGACTCATAGTGGCTGCCGGCCTCCTCGAATTGCGCTTTCCGCTCCGCATCCACCAGCGCCGAGGCGACGTCCGGGAATGTATCCGGCGGATAGCGTCCTGCCGAATGCCGTTGCGCCTCGACGAAGACGGCCCACCCCGATCCGAGGCGACGGAGCGCATTGTTGAGGCGGCCTGCGACAGCAACAAGCTCGGCCGGCACTGAGCTGTCGAGATCCGGCCCTCTGAACCGGGCCGTTCGCTGAAAGGATCCATCCTTGTTGAGAATGACGCCCTCATCGACCAGGGCCGCCCAAGGCAGGAAGTCGGCAAGGCGCGTGTTTGAACGGCGATATTCGGCAAGATTCATCATAGGCAACTCTAGGACCTGAGGTGGCTTGGAATACGGACGTGCCGGCGCACGACTTCCACGAAATCGGGATCGCGTTTTGCGGCCCAGATGGCGGCCATGTGGCCGACGAACCAGAGGAGAAGGCCGGCAACCCACAGGCGCAGCCCAAGACCGAGTGCCGCCGCTAACGTGCCGTTGGCGATCGCCACGGCGCGCGGCGCACCGCCCATCAGGATAGGCTCGGTGAGCGCACGATGCACGGGCGCGATAAAACCTGCGACAGGCTCCTCCATTAGATCACCACGCCGCCGCCGAAGGAGAAGAAAGACAGAAAGAAGCTTGATGCCGCAAAGGCGATGGACAGACCGAACACGATCTGAACCAGGCGGCGAAAGCCACCAGACGTGTCGCCAAATGCGAGCGAGAGCCCGGTCACAATGATGATGATGACCGCAATAATCTTGGCGACGGGACCCTCGACCGATTGCAAAATCTGGTTGAGCGGTTGCTCCCACGGCATATTTGAGCCAGCGGCGCACGCCGGGATACTGCTCAGCCAAAGGGTCACAATTGCCGTGGCCGGAATGCTGGCGCGGCGGAGAGATGAAGGCATCGTCATGATCGGTCTCCAATTGCAGAAAGGCTGTAATCACCTGATGCTTCTAAGCCGGTGACGCGGGCGAGCTCGCTCAAGCGGCGTTCGGCGCCGCGGCCGCTGAGCACCGCGATTACGTTGATTGTTTCGGCGATAAGCGGCCGGGGGACTGTGACGACAGCTTCCTGGACTAGCTGCTCGAGTCGGCGTAGCGCCCCGAGCGCCGTTCCGGCATGGATCGTGCCGATTCCGCCCGGATGTCCGGTGCTCCAGGCCTTGAGCAAATCGAGCGCCTCGGCTCCGCGCACCTCACCAATGGGAATTCGATCGGGGCGCAGACGAAGCGACGAACGGACCAGGTCGGAGAGCGAGATCAAGCCATCCTTCGTGCGGAGCGCCACGAGGTTTGGCGCCAAGCACTGAAGCTCGCGCGTATCTTCGATGAGAACGACACGGTCAGTCGTTTTAGCCACCTCGGCGAGAAGGGCATTGGTCAGTGTCGTCTTGCCGGTCGAGGTGCCGCCGGCGACCAGAATGTTCTTGCGCGCGCAAACTGCATCCCTCAATGCACCGGCCTGATCCGGCGTCATAATGCCGACTCCGACGTAATCCTCGAGGCTGAACACGGCGACCGCCGGCTTTCGGATCGCAAATGTTGGCGCGGCCACGACCGGCGGCAGCAGCCCCTCGAATCGCTCCCCCGTCTCGGGCAGCTCGGCAGAAATCCGTGGGCTCCCGGGATGAACCTCGGCACCCACGTAGTGAGCTACCACGCGGATGATTCGCTCTCCGTCAGAAGGGGATATATTCTTGCCAGTATCCGTAAGGCCGCTCGACAGTCGGTCGATCCACAGTCGGCCGTCGGGATTGAGCATCACCTCGACGATTGCCGGATCTTCCAAAAACCATGCGATGGCGGGCCCCAACGCGGTACGCAGCATACGCGCTCCGCGCAAGTTCGCTTCTGAATCAAAAGAATGGATCGCCACGATTTGCCCCAAGCTGCTGAGGCCGCTTCGGCGCCCTCATCTGAAGGCAAATAAAAGATAGGTCGTGTCTTACCGCAACAAAGGGAATATGCCGTTCGAAGTCTAGCGTGGAAAAAGGAACATTTGAAAAGAGCGCCGGCTTGACGCGCCGACCCCTCGACGGCGAGGCGAGAAATCGAACCACTGTCGCTGCCGCGCGTAGGCACGAATGAGCTCCCGCTTTTGGAGGATGCTCAAACCCGGGATAATGAACCACATCAGCCGGCGGGCTGCCGCAGGTACCAATGGCGACGCTGGTCTGGTGCACCACCGTGAGCGTAATGACCCTGCACCATTCCCCCTGGAATCAGGCTGGCCCTGTACTGCACGACGATTGCCTCCCAGAATGTAGGCATTCAAAGAGTGATTTCTAGTCCGCAATGGCCGAGCTGAGATCGCAGATCTACTTGAGCTGCGCGTGTAGCGAGACATGGTCGAGTTCACCTTCCCACCACGACACAAACACCGCGGCAATACCGTTTCCGATGATGTTGGTAAGCGCGCGCACCTCGCTCATGAACTTGTCGATCGAGAATACGATCGCAATGCCCGGGACGAGGTCAGGACTGACCACGGTCAATGTTGCGGCCAGTGTGACGAACCCGGCACCGGTAACACCACTTGCGCCCTTCGAGGTGAGCATCGCCACAACCAGTATCGTGAGCTGCTGGCCGAAGTCGAGATCGACCCCGAGCGCCTGCGCGATGAACAAGGTCGCCAACGTCATGTAAATGTTCGTCCCATCCAAATTGAAAGAGTATCCTGTCGGCACCACCAGGCCAACGACCGGCTTGGAACAGCCCAGCCGTTCGAGTTTTTCCATCAACTGCGGCAGCGCGCTTTCGGACGACGACGTTCCGAGGACGATCAGCAGCTCATCCTTGATGTAAACGATGAACTTTAGAATAGAAAAACCGACCAAGTGCGCAACCAGACCAAGCACAATGATCACGAAGAGCCCGGCTGTCACGTAGAACAGCGCAACCAAGCCGATGAGTTTACCGAGCGCGGACGGTCCGAATTCGCCGATAGTGTAGGCCATGGCGCCGAACGCCCCGATTGGCGCTGCCTTCATTACGATCCTAATGACACCAAACACCGCGTGTGCAGCATCGTCGACCAGACTGCGCATCCGCTCACCCCGCTCGCCAAGCGCCATCAGCGAGAACCCGAATAGGATGGCAAACAACAGCACCTGTAGCACGTCGCCTCGGGCCAGAGCGCCAACCACGCTATCCGGAATAATATTAAGGAGGAAATCGACCGCCTTCTGCCCTTCCGCTCTTTTGACGTAGTTGGCTACCGCCGCGGCATCAGCCCTGGGAGCCAGCCCATGGCCGGCCTGAACGAGATTGCCCATCACGAGACCCAGGATCAGCGCGAAGGTTGAAACGATCTCGAAGTAAAGCAGCGCCTTGACGCCGACTCGCCCGACCTTTCGTGCATCCTGAACATGCGCAATTCCGGACACAACAGTGCAGAAGATGATCGGCGCGATCACCATTTTGATCAGCTTGATGAATCCGTCACCAAGCGCTTTGACCCAGCTGTTCGTCCCCACAGCAGGCCACAACCAGCCAACGAGAACGCCAATCAGGATCGCGATGAGTACCTGGACATAAAGAACATTGTACCAGGGGCCAGATGGCTGGAACAGGGCGGCGGCTTTGACAGAGCGGCGCTGGCGGTGATTGTGCATCACGCTCGACCCGGCGCCGTGGTACCAAAGAGGGGTGACAATGAAGGCACGGCTTCGCTCAGTGTTACCTTAGCGCGGCGCGCACAGGGCACTGACCGCTTTAAACGACCCCGTCCGTTGCCAGGGTTTGCCGCCTCTCCCGAATGGGCTTGTGGCCAACGCGAAACGAAGTGCTGAATCCCTTCTGAAACCAGCGATAAAAACTTGAGAAAGCTTCCTTGAGAGTTGGAATGCATCAACGTCACCACCCATTTCAATCTTTTTTGGTTGTTCGAAGATGCCACCAGCATCTTATAAGACGCCACCTTTAGCAGCCCGCGACCACTCTTCACCTGGACAGGCATTCTCGCCGCTATCGCACCGGATCGCGACGTACGTTGAAGAAACATTCACCGTAAAGAAGTTGTGGTGGTGCGGCTCGCCTGCGTTCACCCCTCAATCATCCTATCCTCACCTCAGGTGAATGCCCCGACATCCCCAAAGGCATCGACGTCGATCGCAAAACCACAAGGGCCGAGAAGACATGGCCAGCAGCATTGCTCACGCTGCCTCCCTTGGCGATCCCGGTTGCGGCTTTTCGGGAGCTGTGTTTTGCGGTGTCGAACAACACTCCTCGTAACAGAGCTTCTCACTCCTGTAGCTCGCCAAGGCCTGGAGTGAGCACTGCACGAGATCCCGTTTCGCTACATCCGAGGCAGGCACTGCATCCAGCCATTTCAGCGCCACCTCGACCAATTCGATCGCGCGATCCCTGTTACCGGTCTCGTAATAGTACCGAGCGACCGCCCCGTACGAGAGAAACTTCGCGCCCTCGCTGCCTTGGGGCGGATTCGCCGCCAGGATGTGTTCGGAGAGATCCTTGCCCATGGCAAAGCGCTCGGCATGTGGGAAACCGGAGTAGTCTTTCGCGGGGTCGAAGAGTTGGCGGATGGCCACGCTCATCCAAACCACGGATTTCTTGTCGATCGCATCGCGAACCAATTGGCGCAATACCGCCAGGCCGGCCCGCATGTCGCGTATCTTGTGAAGCAACAATTCCGCATGAAGCCCACGAAAGGTGAGATCGTCCGGCATCGCAGCGAGTGCCTCCTCAATCCCTGAAAGGGCTGCCGCCCAATCCTTACTGTTCATGGCGGCTTCAAGCCTGGCAAAGATCGGCTCCACCAGCGCTCGCTTCTGCGATAGTTCGCGCTTTCTGCGTCGACCCTTGGTTATCCTCTCCGCATCCAGGGCTTGGGCTTCGTCGCTCACTGCCCAGGAGCCGTTCAGAACTTTGGGCAACGCGTTATCGAATTGCGTCGGATGGCCGATAAAGGCGAAGCGGCCGTCACGATCGATCACGAATGACGAAGGAATCCCGACAGAAAAGCTGGGATCCATCCAAAGCTTGTTCATTTCGCCGGCGTAGTCGAATGCGATCGCGAAGTTCAGATTCGGCAAGCTCTTCGTCAACCAAGCGTCCAAGCTGGCTCGCGCTTCATCTGCCGTCGAAGCTTGTTCGTGAGCCGCGATGCCCACCACCTCAACTCCGCTGCTCCTGTATTTGCTTTGCAGGATCACCAAATTCTGCATCGAGGCGATACATGGTCCGCACCACGTCGCCCAAAACTCGATGATGTATACTTTCCCAGGTTCGAACGTTGTAACGGGCTGGCCACGTAGCCAGTCCTCAACTTTGATGGAGGGAGCCGGCGAACCGACTCTCAGCACATTCTCCGCACCGACTTGACTTGCGCTCTCAGTCACACTGGTCATTGCTCAAATTCGCTTTACCTGGCTCTGCGGAAAACAACAGCAAGTCGCATGCCAGCCAGCGCTCATTGATATTACGCATTTTTCGTATCTTTCCTGTCGACCTTGCGACGCATGTCGCATATCCGACCAGCTGTTTGGAGCTTCTCAGGCAATCAGTCGGCCGGACGTTCTTGACGCGCCTGTAGACCGACGAGGCGGGTCAGGCAGAGGGCCGACTTCACCACTCCACATCTTGATCGGTTTTCAGGATAACCATTTCGGCGATCGGGATAATGACGTGAACTGACCTGCTTTGGCCCGTCGACTTGCGCTTGACGGCGATCTCAGATTTCCAAATCAACTCTTTGAGCCGAGGGGCGATGAACCAGACCAGGGCGACCAGCTGCAGCACAACATTCATACTGAAGGCCGTCTGATACGCGATTGAGGGGTAGTGTCCGTCCTTTACCGGCCATTGCGCGAGAATTAACCCCGTCCCGTACTGGACGAGGAAAGCCCACCCGAAATGCAGAACGTTGAGCACGCCGTTCGCGCGCGCGATCAGTTGGGCCGGAAAGTAATCTCCGATGATCGCGTAGCTGAGCACGATTGCTGATCCGACCACCGCCACAATGATCCACGACGGTAGCGACGGAAATGGCGGATGCAATATCAGCGCGAGTTCGGCTGCAATGAACACAGCAGCTATGATTGCGAGCAACGTTTCAATGTTCTTGCCATGCCGACGCAGCGAATCGGCGACCACGCCGAGCAGCAATGCGCCAATGCTTAGGGCTATCGCCATGACGAGCAATTGTGTGACAAGGCTTGTTCGATCCAACCCTTCCACATCGTTCAGCCAGGACGCTGCCCACAAGGACTGCAGGGCCCACGCGGACCCGATACATGTTGAAGAAATCGGCGCAATTCTCCAGAACCGCCCATCCGTATAGACGGTCTTCAGGCTGATCGTCCCTGGAGGGCTCTTCGCAGTTGCCTCATGCTCTGGAACCAAAAAATAGATCGAAGCGGCCGCGGAGGCACTGGATGCGGCAAGCAGCTCAAATAGACCGCGCCAGCCTATCCAGTTAAGCAATGCCTCGGCTGGTGCGGTTGCCGTTACCGCGCCCAGTGCACCCAGCATGATCATACAGCCGTTGATGAGCGCCACGCGCTCTCTCGGAAACCAGAGCACGACTGTTTTCAGGCCAGACATGAGGGAAGCTGCGGTGCCAAATGCTATCATCGCGCGAGCAACCAGAAGCGCCAGAAATCCACTCGATAATCCGAAAAGCGCAGCGCCTGCGGCAGCCAGCAGCAAGAGCGCACTCTGGACTCGGCGCGGACCGAAGCGATCCAAGAGCATGCCCATCGGAATCTGGCTGCCGGTAACGACCAGAAAGTAGATCGAGCCCAACAGCCCCAAATCGGCCGTACCAAGCTCCAATTCAGAGGCGAGGCGGCCACAAATGAGCGTGTTGATCATCCGAAACAGGTAGGAAAGATAATATCCCGCGGCAAAGGGAAGGAACACGCAAGAGATGATCCGCCAGGTCCAACCCCGGTTGACCGGTTTCTCGCCTGATATCAGCCCAGCGGCATCGCTGCGCGTGTTGCTCGGAACGCGGCCACTGGCTTTAGCACAAGGCGTTGGCAGCTGTCGAAAGTTGATATTGCTGCCGCCCTCCTCGGCGACAGCACACGCTTCTGAGTTTTCACCTACGACGGCCACACAGTGGGGTTCTTCTTCAGCTGGCGCTCGTCGAACGGCGCGTGACGCTACGCCTCCCATTTCAGACCCGGATCGGCTGGAATTTCCCGAGCGATCAATTGCCTCCTGCAGCAAGGGGCGGCCAAACCGTACGCGACGATCGACCTGCTCGGCAAACGCCTTGAAGCGCTCGAGCCCGAGTACGCACGCCTCGTCCTGCTTGGATGGCGGCATCGGCGGCGTCAGCGTGAGGTGGTATCGCACATGGAGAGCCACTATTTCCGCGATCATCGCGATGTCCGTCCGCAGACTGAGCACCTGCTCATTCGTTCGCTCGATCGCCTCGAAAACAAGGCCCTCTATAGGCGGCGGCGGATCCAGGAAGCGCTCAAGAGCCGCCTCGATGGCGACGCTCTTGCCCATACCAGGGCGGTCAGTCGCGGCTTGGAGTCGCTGAAAAATGCACTCAGAAAGTTGAATCGTTATCTTTCTGGTCTGCTGAGCTTCGCTTGGACTCGGCTGCGCGTCTACCTCAGCTTCATTCCGACTTGAGGTCGGTTCTCCCCGGCGCTCGCCGCTAATCTGCATACTCCAGCTTCCTTCTCTCTGCGACTGCACACCGCCCGCGCTTGCACGCGCGTGGTTTGTATGTTCGGTCGAAACGGATGAATCGCGCTGCGATGACGCACGACAAAAGCGTCGAGACCGCATGCCGCTTCAACCGCGGGGACATTCTGGTCGCAGTCTGGCGTACCGAAAGAAAGAAACGGCGGACTCTCAAAGACCAGCGCCAGACGTCTCGTAGCCTCTTGTCCCTCTAGGCAGTCAGGTCGCCGACAGACGAGCGATTTCGCGGACGGTGCGTGCACCCTTACTTGAAATCGAAAAAGTCACCGATCCAAAAAAGAGGCGCAGGCGCAATCTAGACGGCGCCCTCGCGCCCCCGACGTCGCGAACGACCCCCGCGGACGCACCGGCGTTGTTCGCTAAGGGGGTGATGCGCCTCATAAGAAGCGCACCAGCTCATGCGCGCGACCAAAATACACCTGCGCCTCACCGATTTCCGGCATGCATCACCAGCGTGCGATAGGACTTACAACCGTTCGCGTGCCGCGCGTCCAGCCCGGCTCACGGCCGTTGAAACGTATCTGCTGGCCCGGTGCGACCACTCACTTCTCGGGGGCCTTAGGGGAATGGTCGGCCGCACTGGCAGGCGGCTGAATCGCGTAGCGGGTCCCCCTCGCTATGGCGGCAGACGTAGCGCTCGTTGCGCCCGTCCTCGCCAGCCAGGAGATCCATCGGTCCCTCCGCACGCCGGGCATTGCTTCCGGATCTGATGGAGGACTGCCATGTGAATTGTCCCTGCCGACAGCGAGCTTACTCGCGCCAGATCGGCTGTTACAGGCACCTCGCAGCACATTCCGCGCAAGGCCACTGCTCGCCCGCCTTGACGTCCGAGCCGCCGATGTACTTAAGTGCATCCTGGTAGCGTTGAGTTGGGGCACACCATGGATGTTGAGTGCTACAGGAGCTTTGCATAACGGGCCCGCGATCTGGCCGGTAAGGCCGACCCGTTCACGCGAAAGCGGCTTCTGGTGCTGGCCGCGAAATACGGCCAAGCTCGGCAAGCCTTCGTCGGCCAGGCGCAATCTTCAACGCACGCTACCGCTGCCCCGCACCGTGCCAGCCGTGAGCGCCATCTCCGATGCCGGCGAGGCTTGACGAAGACCGCCGGCAGCGGCAGCAAACATCACCGCTCCAGGGCGCTGGATTTTCCAGGGACGGTACACGAACTACATCGGGAAAGGATGCGCACCCAAGCCGGAGTGAGCACCCGGATCTCACCAGTCGATCGCCCTCACCGCACTTCGGAAGCACTGCGGCCGCCGAGCAGCTTGCCGGTGGAGGCATTCACGAAGTGGACCGAGGAGCATGCCAGACAAACGACCGGCAGATGAGTGTCGGGACCGATCTGCTCCAGTGCCGCCAGCAGGTGCTGCACGTTCATGCCCGTGCGTGGGCACCTGAAAAGTACTGTTTGCTCCATCCGGCCAGCATAGGCCTGGATACTGCGCCCTGAAACTGCGGTTGTTTACTGAGAGCGTGCCGGCGCCTCCTGGAGCACCGTGCGGCGGCAGTTACGAATCTTCATCGCGTCTGGAGGCTGGGTCGAGGACACCATTTTGCGTATTCTTTGGCCCAGCGCTCAAGCCGCGCGGCTGGCTCCGGATCGTTGAGCGCAAGAGTGGGCACCTTCTCGGCAAGTAATCTGGTTTTATCGTCCTCCATGGAATTCCTACCCCGAATGGGGCTCGTGTTGCGCAGAATGCTGGATGCCCTTGCATACAACTCACCGTAGCTTGACTCCGCGTTCACCTTCAGCCGCCAGCTTCCCCGGCGAGGATTGCCTGGACCTGATCTCCCCCGCCGTTGGACGCCACTCGGAAAGACCTGCCGTGACGACCGTCTCGAGCTGACGATGTGGCCTTTTGCGATATGAGCGGATCCTCATTGAGGCAACATCCAGATCTCGAGGCGGGGCGCTGCAAGGATGGGCGATGCGGCGGTCAGCGTAACAGTTCGAACACCTGAAGCGTACTTGCCGCTGCAGTGACGAGGTGCGCTGTAGGCTGAAGGCCTCGGCGAGGCTCCGCAGCTGGGCATTTCTCCAATAGAGAATCGGTCTGGATCATGCGAGCGGCCCGCATGGCCCTGCTGCAAACTAGTTCCTTCTACCTGTATCTCCGGCCGTTCGGGTCGAAGCGGGATGCACCAATCTCCTCCGGCCCTGGCGGGCAGGACCATTAACTCTCAAGCGGCGTCAGAGCGCGGGCCTCGCGGTGAAGGCCGGTAGTCGCCACGCTCCTGGGGGGAATAATCCGTTCATGGACGTGCGAAGAAGGTGTCCGGTCGATCAGGAGGCTGATCAGTTCAGGGCGACTGTAGTGACCGCTTGCATCCATCACTCTCTTGCGCCCGTCGATTTCGATGAAGTCGAGATCTGCAATCACATCTCCTTCACCTTCCTTCAGGGGCTCGCCTATCAATTGACCATCGGGGGCAACGATAGCGGTGAAGCAACCGCCCGAAATCGGAGCGATAGCAGCGCCCGTGTCGTTGGCAATTTGGGCTTGTTGGTCGGCGTTGAGCCATGCGGTTGCGCTGACGACGAAGCAGGCCGACTCAAGGGCATGCTGCCGGGTGCTCACTTCCGTTTGCTGGGAGAAGAGGGGGCCGAAGATCGAACCGGGGTACATCGCGGAGTGGATCTGCTCGCCATCGGCAATCAAGGCGTATCTGGCCAGCGGGAGATAATGTTCCCAGCACACAAGCTGGCCGATCCGGCCAACCGCGCTGTCTACGGCGCGAAGGCCGGCACCGTCGCCCTGGCCCCAGACCATCCGCTCATGATAAGTAGGGGTGATCTTGCGGCGACGCTGGATCAGCGTGCCGTCCGCATCGAACAGGAGTTGAGTGTTGTAGATTGATCCTCCGTCCCGCTCATTGGCGCCGACGGAAACGACCATTTGGGCGTCCTTGGCGGCATCGCCGATCGCATGCGTCTCCGCAGAGGGTACCGTAAGGGATTGCTCAAGCAGCCTCTGATGCTCCTTGGCAAGCGTGAAGGGCGGCTGGACGAACGAGAAATACGGGTAGTAGGGAATGATGGTCTCGGGGAACGTGGCGAAACGCACCCCCTTCTTGCCCAATTCGCGAATCTTTTTGGTGATCTTCTCGACTGTCCCCTCTCGGCTGTACAACATGGGGCTGATCTGTACGGCGGCTGCCTTGACGATGTTTCTCATTCTCTTCTTCTCATTGTGAGTATTCGAGCGCTGCACTGGACTGGTGTAGAGGACGACAGATGACTGTCACGGGAGGCTCTTCGAGCACATCGGCAGGGCTTGTTGGATTCAGGGCTGTGTGCGTCTGCCATCGACAGGCACGTCGATGCCGGTGATGTAGGATGCGTCGCAGAAAGCGAGGAAGCTCACGCGCCGCGATCTTGCGTGGCTTGCCGAAGTGTTTCGCGGCTATCTGCTCGAGCAGGACCGTTCCGCGGTCTTGCACGCTGGCCTCGGAAATGCCGATCTTCCTAAACAGCGGGCTTTCGATGACGCCCGAGCTCTCGGCGTTTACCTGAACGCTTCGGCGGATCAGTTGGTCGCCAAGCGCTCGCGTCAAGTTGCACAGTGCGGCCTTGGATGCGGATACGGCCGATGTTCCCGCAATTCCGACCTGATCGGACAAAGAAGCCGTGAAGCCGATCGCGTTTAGGTTGCGCACGAGAGGCAACGCGCTGTGGACGTTGAAATAGGGTCTAGGGAAATTGACGCTTAAGACGTCAAAGCTCTGCTGCGTTGTTTCCGCGAGCGAGCCGGGTTTCGCGATTTCGGCATTGGCATCGAAACGGGCTATAATAGTTTCGCGCATTCCTTCGAAGCGGGATAGCCAGCGCGAAAAGCGGCAATCGCCAAGCCTCCCTGTCCAGATAGCTGCACAATGCCCTGCAGGACTTTGGCTCATGACGCGTTTTCCGCATCGCTTGGCTTATGCGTTGAGGGATAAGGCTTTCTACCTACTGTGTCGGTAGTCGCGTCGGCTACTGCCGTAGTCGAATCATGCGCCATCATGTAGTACGTGGCGAAGTGGCCGCTCTTGCTGGCGATCTTACCATTCTTGCGAGTGAGGTTGCCCTTCTCACGTTTGGTAATCAGCTTCATCTTGCACCGCTTGGCGATCAGGGGCATCGGGACAAGCTTCCATCCCGTGGCCTTGCGCAACTCTGCTTGTGTAACGCCGTCTTGTCGTGAGGCGAGAGAGCGGATCAGATTGGATTTGGTGTGAGGATGCTTGGCCATCGTCGCCATCCGGGGGAATTGGGCCTCATTCAAACGGCTCCAAGCCAATAGGCTTCTCGTGGCGCAGCTGTCCCTTCCATCGAAAGGGGACGATTTAGTTCCGTTCCTTTGGAATTGTGGAAACATGTTGCAGACGATCTCAGGCGTTGCCCGATCGCAATCTGACGTAAACGGATAACGTCGCACCAGTTTGCTGAAGTGTGCGGCAGTGCAAGTTCTCGCATTTTTCGACAGGATGTTCGCATAGTAAGACCTTACAACGTGGATTGCTAACACAGAGGACCTGCGATGCAATTCGCTAAAACTGGTAGGCCAACTATTCAGAAGACCTTGAAACTCTGGAAGGCTTCCGCTTGCTCAAGCAAGCAGCGTTACTCCAGTGAGCGGCAGCTCGATGGAGACCGGACAAGTCTCAACTCGCTTCAGATTTCAGCATTCATGTCATGCGGCCTGCTACCCTCAGATATCTGCCGTCGGTACCAATCTAACGCGCTCGCTCCGTTCGATTTGGCTCTATCGTTGTTTGCGGCCGAAATGTACTCGGCGCGAGCACCCTCGCAAATTCCCTTGTAGTCCTGCATCGCCCGCCCGCTCGTCGGTTGTTGAATTACTCTGGAATTGCGGGGTTCGAATCGAAGCTCACCTCTTTCAGAACGGTTGATCCGCTGGAAAGCCTTCGGCCAAGCGCTTCAACGAATCGATCATAACGTTCGGCGCCTTTGGCGCGAGCGGCTGGACTGGATTGTTCTGGTAATGCCGGCACCGATGTCAACCAGAAGCGAATGAACAGGGCGAGCGTCTCGAGCGTGATGTTGCCATTGCGTTCGAGACGCTCGAGCAGCCGTGCGGTCCGATCCAGCCGCTTGGCAATAGCCGCCTCGCGTCGGTCGGAATCGTCAGGCGAAAGAAATGACGTGATCGCGGCCTCTGCGACCAGCGACTTGGGTTGGCCACGACGCTCCGCGAAGACATCAAGGGTTCTGAATGTCTCCGGATCAAGGTAGACACTGAGCTGAATCTTTTTCACCGATTTGCCAACTCAGAGGTCCATGCCATCGTCAGGGTCGAGGCTGGTCGCGCGCGCTAATCCGTGCATTGCGCGGCTAAGCGCTTGTGCCTGGACAGCATCTGCGTCGGGCTCATCGGGACCAGCATCGAACTCATGTTCCGCGAGCGGTGCCTTGATTTCGATCTCCTCGTGCTGCGGCAATTCTGGCTCGCGCCGCAGCCCTCCATTCGGATCGCCACGCTTTCGCTGCCGAGGCGCAAGCAGTTCGGTCGAGGGCGCAGGGGTTGGGTTCCCTGACCAGTCTTCATCTGGGCGCGAGGACAAGAGAATTGTTCCTGTTTCAGCGGGCTTGACGATTCGCTTCTGAAATTGCGGGTCCTCATAGTAACGAACCTTAGTGGCACGCAGCGGATGGAGGCCCGACACCATCACAATCGCCTCTTTCGATGAGAGCTGCATGACTTCGCCGGGCGTCAGGAGCGGACGGGACGTCTCTTGGCGGCTCACCATCAAGTGTCCAAGCCAGGGACTTAAGCGATGCCCGGCATAGTTTTTCATGGCGCGCAGTTCGGTTGCGGTCCCCAGCGCATCCGAGACGCGCTTAGCGGTGCGCTCGTCATTTGTGGAGAAGGCGATCCGGATGTGACAATTGTCGAGAATCGCGTGGTTCGGCCCATAGGCGCGTTCTAACTGATTCAAGCTCTGAGTGATCAGGAAACTGCGAATGCCATAGCCCGCCATGAAGGCAAGCTGGCTCTCGAAAAAATCGAGGCGGCCAAGGGCTGCAAACTCATCGAGCATCAGGAGGAGCTTTTGACGGCGCCGGTCGGGATCCAGGCTCTCGGTCAGGCGCCGTCCGATCTGGTTGAGGATGAGCCGCATCAGGGGTTTTGTGCGGACGATGTCGGATGGCGGCACGACGAGATAGAGTGAAACGGGCTGCTGTCTGTCGACGAGATCGCGAATGCGCCAATCGCTCCGCGCGGTGACCTTAGCGACGACCGGATCGCGATAAAGGCCCAAGAAGCTCATTGTGGTCGACAGCACGCCCGACCGCTCGTTTTCGCTCTTGTTGAGCAGCTCTCGCGCAGCTGAAGCGACGACGGGATGAACGCGATCACCAAGATGGGGAGTCGCAAGCATCGCATTCAGCGTGGCCTCGATCGGGCGGCACGGGTCCGAAAGGAATCTGGCAACCCCGGCAAGTGTCTTGTCAGCTTCAGCGTAGAGGACATGCAGGATAGCGCCGACGAGCAGAGAATGGCTGGTTTTTTCCCAATGATTGCGCCGCTCGAGCGCCCCTTCGGGATCGACCAGGATATCCGCGACATTTTGCGCGTCTCGTACTTCGCAATCACCACGGCGAATCTCAAGAAGGGGATTGTAGGCCGCGCTTGCTGCGTTGGTCGGGTCGAACAAGAGTACATCTCCAAGGTGCGCGCGCCACCCCGAGGTCAACTGGAAATTCTCGCCCTTGATATCGTGGACGATCACCGAACGCGGCCAGGTCAAAAGCGTCGGAACCACAAGGCCGACTCCCTTGCCCGAACGGGTAGGCGCAAAGCAGAGCACGTGCTCAGGCCCATCATGGCGAAGATATCGACCATGGAAACGCCCGAGCACAAGGCCATCGTTGCCTAGCAACCCCGCCCGTTTGACTTCGCGCGTATCGGCCCAACGCGCTGATCCGTAAGTCGTGACATCGCGAGCCTCATGCGCGCGCAAGACCGAAAGCACCATTGCTGCGGCGACTGCCGCGATCCCACCGCTCCCGGCAATGGCGCCCCCCTGGAGGAATATCGTGGGCGCGTAAGCGTCGAATTCAAACCACCAGATGAAGAAGGCAAACGGCTGGTAGACGGGCCAGGTGCCTAATCTGAACCAGGCCGGTCCAAGCTGCGGCTGGAACGCAAGCTGACAAGCAGTCCATTCGGTCGCGGCCCACACGAAGGTGAACGCGATTAGGCAAACCAGGATCACCTGATGCCAGATGATTTTTGTCGCAGACATGGCTTGCCGATATCGACACGATCGACCTGTTGGCTACAATCAGAGGCTTATGCTTCTCGTAGTCGCGCGCGCCCTGGCGAACGGATCGGCGGGTCAGATTGGCAAGCCGCGTTTGGGCCCAAAAAGATCCCTCGCGTGGAACAGGCCGCCTCAAAGCACCGTCCCAAGCAGCTTCGCGTGATAGGCGCTTGGATGATGAGACAATCAACTCGTACCGTGCTGCCGCTCTAGGCGAACCGGCCGGCCTTCGCGAAGCGAGGCTCCGGGTTATAGATGTCCGGAAGGCTAGCTCGCGTCTGGCCTAAGCTCTCCGTAAGTGCGCGCGATCAAGCGAGGTGCGGCGTGCCACAACGCGTTATCGATGAGGCGGGCGTCCCGGATTAAATCGGCGGGAGGCGGGGTCGCGGAGTACAAGAATCATGCGGGAGCGTCCCCGGCAGGAGCTTATTTCCGATGGGTGTCGCGCGCCATGGAAAACTGCCCCCTCAGCGTCACGAGGAATTGCCCCCTCCTCGGATAGCTGGGGAGAGAGTGAATGAAGCAGGAACGAATCACTGAAGGCTCGTCGTGGATTGAT